>NZ_JBHVFQ010000015.1:0-105781 GCF_042801555.1 Isoptericola sp. NPDC057559 | reverse complement strand
CCAGGCCGGCGACCCGGTGCGGGCCGCCCGACTGCTGGTGGGCCTCGCCGAGAGGTCCGACCTCCCGCTCCGCCTGCCGCTCGGCTCGGACGCCGTCGAGCGCGCCCTCGCGGGCGACCGGCGCCGGATCGAGGAGACCGAGGCGTGGGCCGAGACGAGCCGGAGCACCGACTTCGCGCCGGCCGCCGCGGCCACGGGGTTCGACCGATGAGCGCCCCGACCTGGTGCGTCACCGGCGCCGGGAGCGGGCCCGGGCCGGCGCTCGCGGCGCACGTGCTCGCTCCGACGTGACCGCCCCGGCTCGCACCTCCCACGCGCGGCCGCCCGCCCCGGGCGCCGTCGTGCCCACGCGGGCCGAGGACCGCGCGACACCGTTCGAGATCTTCTTCGACCTCGTCTTCGTCTTCGCCCTCACCCGGGACGTCGCGCTGGTCGAGGCGGCGCCGGGCGCGGACTCCCTCGGGCGGGCGGTCGTGCTGCTGCTGATGCTCTGGTGGTCGTGGTGCGCCTTCATCTGGCTCGGCAACCAGGTGCGCCTCGACCGGGGGTTCGTGCGGGTCGGGATGCTCGTGGCGATGACGGCCCTGTTCGTCGTCGGCCTCGTGATCCCCGAGGCGTGGAGCGCCGGCCCGGGCGGTCCGGCTCCCGCCGTCGTCCTCGCGGTCGCGTTCACCGTGGTGCGGGCGTCGTACGTCGTGCTGCTCGCGATCATCGCCTGGCCGCACCGGCGCCTGCGCACGCAGGTCCTCATCGACCTGGTGCCGCAGTCGTCGTCGGTCGGCCTGCTGTGCGGAGGGGCGCTGCTCGGCGGCGGGTGGCAGACGGCGCTGTGGGCGAGCGCGTTCGTCGTCGACTTCGCCGGCGGCCGGTCGGCGTCGCGCTACCGCGGGTGGCGGGTGGGCAGCGCCCGCCACTTCGCCGAGCGGCACGACCTCGTGCTGATCATCGCGCTCGGAGAGACGGTGCTCGCCACCGGGGCCCGGGTCGACTCGTGGACGGCGGAGCCCGCGGTGCTCGCCGTCGCACTCCTCGGATTCCTGATGACCGCGAGCCTGTGGTGGGCGTTCTTCGGGCACCTCTCGGTCGACGCGGCGCGGGCCCTCGCAGGCACGGACCGGTCCCGGCGCTCCCTGATCGCGCGCGACGGGTACACCTTCGGCCACCTCCCGATCGTGGGCGGCGTCGTGCTCGTCGCCCTGGGGATCGCCCTCCTGCTCGACGACGTCGCGCACGCGCCGGACGCTCCCGCCCACGGGTTCGCGGTGGTCGCCCTCGCCGGCGGCGCCGTGAGCTTCCTCGCCGGCCTCGAGACGTTCCGGTGGGTGCTGCTGAGGACGTGGCGGCCGGCCTCGGTGGTCGCGGCCACCGCGGTGGGGGCGGCCGCGGCCGCGTCCCCGTGGCTCCCCGCCTGGGCGTCGGCCGCCGCGATCGTGGCGGTCGTCGCCGTCGCCTCCGCCCTCGTCGGCCGGGGGTCAGCCCGTCGCCACCACCGAGTCCTTGAGCGCCGTGGCCAGCTGCCGTCGTGACGTGACGCCGAGCTTCCCGAACACCTTGCGCAGGTGCCACTCGACGGTCCGCGGGCTGAGGAAGAGCTGCGCGCCGATCTCCGGGTTCGTGCTGCCCGTCGCCGCGAGCCGCGCGATCTGCCGCTCCTGGGCGGTCAGCTCGTCGACCGGGCCGACGACCGACCGGTGCACGACCTCGCCGGTCGCCGAGAGCTCCCGCGCCGCACGCTCGGCGAAGGCGTGGGCGCCGAACCCGACGAGCTGCTCGTGCGCCTGCCGGAGCACCTCACGCGCCTCGACCCGCCGGTTCTGGCGCCGCAGCCACTCGCCGAGGAGCAGCCGGGCCCGGGCTTCGGCGGTGCCGACCCGGGTGCGGCCGAGCACGTCGATCGCGGCGCGGTAGAGCGGCTCGGCGTCGCGGTCGTCGGCGAGCAGCGCGGCCGACCGGGTGGCCAGCCCGACGGCCCAGTCCGTGCCCGTCGCGTCGGCGATCTCCTGCAGGCGGGCGGCCGCGGCCCGGCCCTGCTCGGGCGTGCCGGCCCGCACGGCCGCCTCGACGTTCTCGGGGAGCACCCAGGCGGCGAGGCCCACGTCGAACGGGTGCCCGTCGGCGGAGGCCGTCGCCGCGAGGGCCTCGGCATAGCGTCCGCGGGAGTTGTGCAGCACGCCGCTGTGCAGGTCGTCCGAGAGCCGCCACTGCGCCTCGCCGCGCTCGGAGACCCGGCGCGCCACGGCGGCCGCGGACTCCTGCTTGGCCGCCTCGTCGCCGCGGTAGGCGGCGAACCAGCCCGCCCGGTCCGGCCCCTCGGGGACGTCGCTCGCGGCCATGATCTCGCGGGTGCCCTCGTAGAGCTCCTCGGCGTCGGCGATGCGGCCGCTCATGAGCAGGATCGGGTAGTGCTCCGCCATCGCCATGGCGAGGGTCGAGAACGCCCCGTCCTTTCGACAGGCGTCGACGAACTCGGCGGACGCGTCGGCATAGGCGGCGTCGTCGAGGAGCACCCGGGCGACGAGGCAGGTGAGGGGGAGCCAGCGCATCGCGCCGACCTCCTGGCTGACGTCGGCCCCGTACCCGCGCATCGGGTCGACGACCTCCTGGTCGCCGTCGGCGTCACCGTCGAGCGAGCGCAGCTCCGCGAGCGCCGTACGCAGCGCCGGGGCGGCGGGCCCGTAGCCGTCCAGGGCGAGGACGGCGAGCCCGCGCAGGGCGTCGAGCGCGGCCCGCGACCCGCGGTTGAGCGGCGTCGCGGGATCCGCGGCGAGGATGCCGCGCGCGACCTCGGGGATGCCGACGCGGCCCGCCGAGGACCCGGCGAGGACCGCGGCGATGAAGGCGTTGGCGTAGGTGACCATCGCCGCATCCCCGTCGAACGGCTCCAGTCGTCTCGCCGCGTCGAGGAGCAGCTCGGCGCCTTCGCGGCCGGGGGAGGTGTAGAAGCGGACGTGGCCGCGGGCGAGGTCGACCCGCGCCTGCTGGTGCGCGTTGAGCAGCTCCGGCTCCACGCGGTCGAGCAGCCGCTGCGCGTTCTGCATCGCGCCGGCGCGGAGGGTGTCCTCGGCGGCCATGAGCATCCGCCGGGAACGCATGTGGCGGTCCGGGGTCAGCTCGGCCCCGCGGGCGTGGAAGTTCGCGGCGGCGATGATGCCGCCGCGCAGACGCGCGCGGTCGGCGGAGCGCACCAGCTCGGCGGCGACGTCCTCGTCGAACCCGATCGTGCTCTCGGCGAGGTGCCACGCCCGGCGGTCGGGGTCCTGCTGCGGGTCGGTGGCCTCGGCGATCGCCCGGTGTGCGGCGCGGCGGTCGGCGGCGGGCTCGGCGCCGATCACGGCGGAGCGCACCAGAGGGTGCCGGAACCGGAGCCGCGCCCCGAGCTCCAGGAGGTTCTCCTCGACCGCGGGCGCGAACGCGGACGTGTCCAGGTCGAGCGAGGCCGCCGCGGCGAGCACGAGGGTCGGGTCGCCCACGGGTTCGATCGCGGTGAGGAGCAGCAGCCGCCGGGTGTCGGAGGGCAGCCGCTCGACGCGGCGCCGGAAGCCGTCCTCGACCTTGGCGCCGACGCCCGTCCGTCCCTGCGCGACGGGAGCGGCGGAGAACTCCATCGACCCGCGCCGGAGCTCGACGAGCGCGAGCGGGTTGCCGCGCGCCTCGGCGACGATGCGCTCGCGCACGGCCCCGTCGACCGGGCCGCCGACGACCGTACCGAGCAGCGTGCGCGCGTCGCCGTCGTCGAGCGGCCGGACGACGAGGTCCTCGATCGCGGCGAACCGTTCGTCGACCGGCTCGCGGACGGCGAAGACGATCGCGACGGACTCGGCGACGAGCCGTCGCGCCACGAACGCGAGCACCTGGGCAGAGGCCTGGTCGAGCCACTGGGCGTCGTCGACGAGGCAGACGAGCGGGCGGGTCTCGGCCGCGTGGCTGAAGAGGCTCAGCACCGCGAGCCCGAGCACGAACCGGTCCGGGGCCGGTCCGGAGCGCAGTCCGAGCGCCACGCCGAGCGCCATCGCCTGGGGCTCCGGGAGCGCTCCCAGGCCGTCGAGGACGGGAGCGCAGAGCTGCTGGAGGCCCGCGAGGGCCAGCTCCATCTCGGACTCGACGCCGATCGCCCGCACCACCTGGCAGCCGGTCGCCTGTGCGGCGACGTGGTCGAGGAGCATCGTCTTGCCGAGCCCGGTCTCGGCCCGCAGCACCAGCGCACGGCTCTCGCCGCCGCGCACGCTCGCGACGAGGCGGCCGAGCCGCTCGCGCTCGCGACGACGCCCGATGAGGGTCGGACCATGCGCACCAGGCGTCATGGTCGCAGAGCCTATCCGCAGCCCCCGCGCCTCGGCAGCGCTCGGGTCAGCCGTGCTCACGGGCCGTCCGGGTGAACTCGGCCGTCGCGACCCGCCATCGTCCGCCGTCGAACCGGTAGGCCAGGGCGAGCGACCCGGCGCCGTGCCGGGCGCGCGTCCCGTCCTCCGGGTAGAGGGTGTCCTCGACGGCCCAGGTCCCGTCGGCGCGGTCGTCGGCGAGGACGTCGAGCTCCTCGTCCGAGGACTGGACGACGAGCCGCCCCGGGCCGATGGCCCGGTCGATCGCGGCCCCGATCCCCGTGGTGGCGGCGAAGCAGCCGAGCTCGCCGTCGGCGCCGTAGGCGCGGAAGCGGCCGTCGGGGGTGAACAACGACTCCAGCTCGGCCCAGTCGCGCACGGAGGCGGCGCGGCAGAGCCGTGACTGCACGCGGCGGAGCTCCTCGAGGACGAGCAGCCGGTCGAGGGGCGCCAACGGGTCGGTCATGCGCGTCCCCGTCGTGCGGTCGTGGTGCGGTGGGTCATCGGAGTCCTTTCGACGTGCGGCACCGTCGAATCTGGCGCCTGGTCCGAGCCTCCCGCCCCGCGTGCCCGGGACCACCAGGGCAACACCCTGGTCGACACCCTGGGATCGCCGGCGGCGCTCGACGTCGTTCGGCGCAGCCCACCGCCGCGCGATGGCGGCCGTGGCCCGGTGGTCCGCCCGTCGGACGCCAGTGGCTCACCGGTCGGATGCCCGTGGCTCGCCCGGTGGTCGCCCAGGGGGAGGCACCGGTGCCTTGCCGTGGGTCCGCACGCGACCGTGGCCTGCATGAACACACCGCCTGATGTCCCTCGTCCGCCCGCGTCCCGACCGGCCGCGCACGCCGCGGTCGCCGGACGCCGCGACGTCCGCCCGATCGCCGTCCGCGTCCTCGCCGTCCTCGGCACGCTCGCCGTGCTGCTCGCCTGCTGGGGCTCGCTCCTGCCGCCCGCGCACGCGGCCGCCCGCCCCGCGCCTCCCGTCTCGTCCGTGGTGCACGTCGACGCCGGCACCCTCCAGGGCGTAGCCACCCCCGCGGGGCTGGAGTTCCGCGGCGTCCCGTACGCGGCGCCGCCGACCGGCGAGCTCCGGTGGGAGCCGCCGCAGCCGGTGGCGCCCTGGGCAGGAGTCCGCGAGGCGACCGACTACTCGCCGGTCTGCCCGCAGGCGCCGCCGAGCCCGAACGGGCAGAGCGAGGACTGCCTCTCCCTCAACGTCACCGTCCCCGGCGGTACCGCTGCTGACGCGAAGCTCCCGGTCATCGTCTGGATCCATGGTGGCGGCTTCGAGATCGGGGAGGGCGCCGACTACGAGGCGGCCGACCTCGCCGCCCATGGCGCCGTCGTCGTGACGATCAACTACCGCCTCGGGCTGCTCGGGTTCCTCTCCCACCCCGCGCTGGCCGACCGGGACGGAGCGAGCGGCAACTACGGCCTCATGGACCAGCAGGCCGCGCTGCGCTGGGTGCACCGCAACATCTCCGGCTTCGGCGGGGACGCCGGGAACGTGACGATCGCCGGTCAGTCGGCCGGCGGCCTGTCGGTCGCGATGCACCTGGCGTCGCCCGGCGCGAAGGGCCTGTTCCAGCGCGCGGTGATCCAGAGCGGGGCGTTCGCCCCGGTGCAGAAGCCGCTCGCGCGGGCGGAGCGCGAGGGCGTCGCGTCGGCGGCGGCCGTCGGCTGCGACGACGGGACCGCCGCACGGGTGGCCGAGTGCCTGCGGCATGCGTCCGTCGAGACCCTGGTGGCGCACCAGCCGCTGTCGATCACGCCCGGGGTCGTCGACGGAAGGGTCCTGCCCCGGTCGGTCGGCGACGCGATCGCGACCGGACGGTTCCACCGGGTGCCGATCCTCAACGGCGTCAACACGCAGGAGAACCGGATCTTCACCACGCTCGGGCTGAGCGTGACGAAGGGCGCCACCGCCGTGCTGCCCGGCCCGGTCGACGCGTCGAGCTACGAGTCCACCATCGCCACGAACTTCGGCGTGGACGCGCGGACGGCGTCGTTCATCGCGAAGGCCTACCCCCTGTCGCGGTACGCCTCGCCGGCACAGGCCTTCAGCGTGCTGAACTCCGACGCCAACTTCTCGTGCCCGGCGTTCGCGCTCGACGGCGCGGCGTCGGCCTGGGTGAAGACCTATGCATACGAGTTCAACGACGCCGAGGCGCCCCGGCTGTTCGCACCCGACACGCTCGGCGCGCCGTACGCGGCCACGCACCAGTCCGAGCTGGCGTACCTCTTCGACCAGCCGAACGCGCCGTTGCCCGGCGAGCTCTCGGCGTCCCAGCAGCAGCTCGCCGACACGATGCAGGCGGCGTGGGTGCAGTTCGCCCGCACGGGGTCGCCGGCCACCGCCGCCACGCCCTGGCCGAGGTTCGACCTGGCCAGGCAGCAGATCCTCTCCCTCGACGACCCGGCACCGTCCGTCGAGCGCGGGTTCGCGACCGACCACCGGTGCGGCGTCTGGGCGGCGGTCGCGCTGTTCGGCTCCCGCTGACCGGCGGCCCGCCACGGCACGCAGGACACCCGCACGCCCACCCGAGAAAGGTCGCGCCATGCTCGACAGAAGAACGTTCCTCCGCACCACCGGAGTGCTCGCCGCGGCAGGGACCGTCGGCACCCAGGCGGGCACCGCCGTCGCCGGCACGCACCCCGCCCCGTCCGGGCCGCCCCCCGTGCTGCCCGTGCGCCCGGCGTTCCCCGAGATCAAGCAGATCCGGGCCGGCGAGCTCGACGTCGGGTACGCCGAGCTCGGCCCCGCCGGCGGCACGCCGGTGGTCCTGCTGCACGGCTGGCCGTACGACATCCACAGCTACGTGAAGGTGGCGCCGCTGCTCGCCGACCAGGGATATCGCGTCATCGTGCCGTACTTCCGCGGCCACGGGACGACGACGTTCCTCTCGTCCCGCACGTTCCGCAACGCGCAGCAGTCGGTCATCGCGCTGGACGTCGTCGCGCTGATGGACGCGCTGCACATCCGCAGCGCGGTGATCGCCGGCTACGACTGGGGCTCGCGCACCGGCGACATCATCGCCGCGCTCTGGCCGGAGCGGGTCACGGCCCTGGTGTCGGTGACGGGCTACCTCATCACCAACCGGGAGGCCAACGAGGACCCGATCCCTCCGAGCCTCGAGTGGGCGTGGTGGTACCAGTACTACTTCGCCACCGAGCGCGGCCTGCGCGGCCTGAGCACCCCGGAGTACCGCGACGAGCTGGCCCGGCTGGTGTGGACGTTCAACTCGCCCACCTGGTCGTTCGACGCGGCGACCTTCGAGCGGACGGCGGCGGCGTTCACCAACCCGGACTACGCCGCGATCGTGGTCCACAACTATCGCTGGCGGCTCGGGCTCGCCGCCGGCGACCCGAGGTACGACCGCCTCGAGAAGCGGCTGGCGGCCGGGCCGACGATCGGCGTCCCGACGATCACGATCGACGGCGCCGACGACCCGTTCACCCCGGACGGCGACGGAGCGCGCTATCGCGCCAAGTTCGTCGGGCCGTACGACCACCGGACGTTCGCCGTCGGCCACGACGTGCCGCAGGAGGCGCCGCGCGAGTTCGCGCAGGCGGTCGTGGACGCCACCCGGCTGTAGGACGCCCGCACGCCCCGGGCCGGACGGATCTCGTGCGGCCCGGGGCGCACGCCGGCGACCGCGTCGACACCGCACCACGGCGCGGACCCGCAGGCCTCCGCGGCACCGTCGTCGTCGCCGTCCGCTCCGTCACGAGAAGGGCCCGACCATGTCCACTCCCGATCCCCGCGCGATCGCCAGGCTGCGTTCGCGCCTCCCGTCGCGGGTCGAGCCCGCCGGGCCGGTGCTCGTCACGCTCGACGACACCCCGGCCAGTCACCTGCCGGTCCGGTGGGCGGCGGCCGAGGCCGCCGTGCGGGGCACGACGCTGCGGGTGGTGCGGTCCGTGGTGACGCCGCCGCCCGTCGTCGTCCCCGCGACCCCCTGGGGGACGTGGTACCCGTGGACGTCGGCCGACGGTCGCAGCCCCGCCCGCGCGGCGTGGGACGCCGCGCGGGCGGACCTGGAGGACGTCGTGCGGCAGGCGCACGAGGTCGACCCGCGGCTCGGCGTCGACGCCGGGCTCGCGCAGGCCGGGGCGGCGTCCGCCCGCCGGGACGACGCCCTGCTGGTCGTGGGGCGGCGGCGTGGCTTCCGCGCGCTGGGCGGGCCGGTCCCCGGGACGGCTTGTCGGGCGGCACGGCGCGCGCGCCTGCCGGTGGCGGTCGTCGGCCTGGCGGACTCCCCGCAAGCGGGGCCGTCAGCGCACCGGGTCGTCGCGGCGCCGAGGGCGGGGGAGGACCCGACCGGCGTCCTCGACGTGGCGTTCCGCGCCGCGGCGCGGCGGGCCACCGGTGTCACCGTGGTGCACGTCCCGGGTGCCACCCTCCCCGCGGCCGTCGCGGCGGAGGTCCTGGCCGAGGTCCTGGACCCCTACGCGCAGGTCTTTCCCGAGGTCGACGTGCGGACCCGGGCGGTCTCCGCGCTCGCCCGGGCGGTCGTCCAGGAGTCGGAGGGTGCCGCGCTCACCGTCGTGGGCGTGCCGTCGTCCCCGCGCGACGTGACGGGACGGTCGCTCGTGCGCCGCATCGTGTCCGGCACCCGCGGCACCGTCGTCCTCGTCCCGTCCGAGACGTCCGCGCACGAGAGACGTGGCTGACGGGGGGACCCGATCGGCTGGCGCCGACGTCGTCACGATGGCGACAAGTCGCCATGACGACTTGTCGCCCGGCGTCGGCGCGGACAGGGGGCGCCGGCCGGTGTGAGGGTGATCGGGACAACCATCCACCGGCAGGAAGTGCACGATGACCTCACCATCTCGGGCCTCGCGGAGGCTCCTGGCCTCCGCCGCATCTTTCACCGTTGCCCTCGGGATCCTCGGCGGCACGGGCGCCGCCGCAGCGCCGCCCGACGACTCCCGCGACGCACTCCTCGGCAGCACCGACGCTCCCGGGTCCGCGACCGTCACCCTCATCACCGGCGACCGTGCGGTCGTCACCTTCGGCGCGAAGGGCGCGCCCTCGGCCGTGCTGCAGACCGACGAGCCGTACCTGACGTGGACGGACGGGGAGGCGCTGTACGTGGTCCCGCGCGCCGTCCAGCCGCTGGTCGACGACGGCACGCTGGACCGCGCGCTGTTCGACGTCGCCGGGCTGGTCGCGGCGGGGTACGACGACGCGGCGCGCGACGACATCCCGCTGATCGTCGAGGGCGCGGTGCCGCGCACGCGCGGGGTGGCCGACGGCCGGGAGCTCACCTCGATCGGCGCGACGGCCACGACGGTCGCCAAGGAGTCCGGCGACGACCTGGTGGCCCAGCTGCTCCGCGCCCGCGACGGCGGCGACCGCCGCATCTGGCTCGACGCGCCGGTCGAGGGCTTCGGCCTGAACCCGGGCACGGGCGTCGAGCAGACCGGCGCGCCAGACGCGTGGACCGCGGGGTTCACGGGCAAGGGCAGCACCGTCGCCGTCCTGGACACCGGCGCGGACCTGTCACACCCCGACCTCGCGGACCGGGTCGTGCTGACGCGCGACTTCACCGGCGAGGGCACGGACGCGACGGACGTGGCCGACCGGGAGGGCCACGGGACGCACGTGGCGTCCACGGTCGCGGGCACCGGCGCGGCCGACGGCGGCGCGAGCCGGGGCATGGCGCCCGACGCCGACCTGCTCGTCGGCAAGGTGCTCGGCCGGACGGGCGGCCAGTCGTCCTGGATCATCGCCGGCATGGAGTGGGCGGTCCAGCAGGACGCCGACGTGGTGAACATGAGCCTCGGCTCCTCCCAGCCCACCGACTGCACCGACCCCATCGCGCAGTCGCTGGAGAGCCTCAGCGACGAGGCCGTGTTCGTCGTGGCGGCCGGCAACGACGGCGCCCGCGAGTCGGTGTCGTCGCCCGGGTGCTCCGAGGGCGCGCTGACCGTCGGGGCCGTGGACGCGAGCTCGGAGCTGGCGTACTTCTCCAGCCGCGGCCCGACCTCCGTCGGCCACGCGATCAAGCCCGACCTCACCGCGCCGGGCGTCGACATCCGCGGCGCCGCCTACGACAGCTGGGGCGACATCTCCTACACGACGATGTCGGGCACCTCGATGGCCACGCCGCACGTCGCGGGCGCCGCCGCCCTGCTCCGGCAGGCGCACCCCGCGTGGAGCCCCGACCGCATCCGGTCGGCGCTCACGTCCGGCGTGAAGCCCGACGCCGACGGGACCGCGTACGAGTCGGGCGCCGGCGAGCTCGACGTCGCCGGCTCGATCGACGCTCCCGTGCTCGCCACGACAGGCCAGGAGCTGGCCGGCTTCGCCTGGCCGCACCACGGGCGCGAGCGCGCGACGGGGCACGTCAGCTACACCAACGTGACGCGCAAGCCGATCACGCTCAGCTTCAGCGTCGCCGAGCGGTACGGGGCCGACGGCCGGAAGGTGCCGGCGGACCTGTTCCGGCTGGGCGTCCGGCGCGCCACGATCGCGCCGAAGCAGACCCTGCGGGTCCCGGTGACGGTGAGCGACCAGGACCGCGGCCTCGACCCGGCGTCGTACGGCGGGATCAGCGCCCGCATCACCGCGACGTCCCGGGGCGAGGTCGTCGCCACGAGCACGGTGGGCTACTGGCTCGAGCCGGAGAGCGCCGACCTGACCGTCAACGTCCTGGACCGGGACGGGAAGCCGGCGACCTGGGGGTCGGTGACGCTCTTCCAGCTCGACCGCTCCACGGCGGCGGCCCCGGCGGTCGACGGCCAGCCCATCACCGAGCGGCTGCTGACCGGGCGCGTGTCCGTCAACGCCCTGGTCAGGACCGACTCGACGAGCGAGTGGAGCTACCTGAGCATCCCCGAGCTCGTCCTCGACGGGGACCGCACGGTGACCCTGGACGCCCGCGACGCCGAGCCGGTCACGGTGCGCACGGACGCGCCCTCCGTCGCCGGCAGCGCCTCGATGTCCTACGCGCGGACGACGGCCGACTCCTGGTACGTCGGCGCGACGGCGTACGCGAGGACGAATGGCGACGACCCGGTGCGGATGTCCGCACTGCCGACGTCGGGCCGCGTCACGAGCGGCGAGGCCGGCTTCGGCACCTACTGGCGCCTGTTCGAGCCGGGCGTGCCGCGCGCCGAGAGCGACTACGTCTACAACGTGGCCTTCGACGAGCAGGGCGGCGTCGCCGAGGACCAGCGGCACCGCGTCCGGGACAGCAGGCTCGCCGCGGTCGAGGAGACGTGGTGGGCGCAGCGCGTCGGTCACACCTTCCTCGACTCCGTCCACACGACGGACCCGCTGACCGGCGAGCTCCGCTACGCCGGGAGCGGCGGCGACGACGTCGCGGCCCCCGGGACCCGCGTCGCCTGGTACCAGGCGGGGCGGCCCTGGCGGCAGTCGGCCTCCAGCCGCGTCTTCTTCACCGAGGCGATCTACGGGGCCGAGCGGACCTACTCGCCGGGCGAGCGCACCGCCACCGACTGGTACCGCGGCCTGTCCGCGACCGCGATGGCGCGCACCGTCGACGGCGGGGTGGCCCGCGTGGCCGAGCGCCAGGCGAACCTCGTCGGCATGGCGTTCCCGCACTGGAAGGACTCCGAGGGGCGGGTCGGCGACGGCGGCTTCGGCGACGTCGGCAACGCCGAGCTCTTCGTCGACGGGACCTCCCTGGGCCGCCGGGCGTTCCCGTCGGGCCAGTGGGAGGTGCCCGCCGAGGAGGGCCGCTACGAGGCGGTCATCAACCAGTTCTCCTTCCAGCCGCCGGCCTTCTGGGAGCTGGGCCGCCAGTCGTGGACCAAGTTCGGCTTCCGGTCGGCGCGACCGGACGCTGCCGGCGAGGAGGTGGACGCGCTGCCGATCATGCTGCCCGTGTACGACGCCGAGGTGGACGGCCTCCAGCTGGCGCCCGCGACGGCCGGCTACCCGGTCGGTATCGACTTCCTCGGGCAGGAGGGCCACGACCTCGCCGACGTCACCGACGTCCGCGTGCAGGTGAGCTACGACGAGGCCATGACCAGCGCGGGTGCCTACCCGGGCGACCGCTACACCTGGACCGACGTCCCCGTCGAGGAGCGGGGTGGCCGGTGGGTCGCGACCGTCGACAACACCCCGGCGGCCGGCGGCCAGGTGTCGCTCCACGTGACCGCGACGGCGGAGGACCGGACGTCGGTGGAGCAGTACGCCATGCACGTGTACCTCGTCGAGTGAGACTGCCCCTCGCGGCCGCGGCTACGACATACTCGTGGACCGTGGAGCTCGAGGCGCTCGGCATCGGCCGCGACCAGGAGGCGGTCTACCGCACCCTGGTCGCGGCCGGCCCGGCGTCCGAGGCGGACCTGCGCACCCACGACGTCGTGGCCGGGACGCGGCTCGAGGCGGTGCTGGCCGACCTCCTCGACGCCGGGCTGCTCGTCCGCGAGGGCGCGCGGTTCCGCGCGTCGCCGCCGGAGCTCGCGCTCCGCTCCCTGGTGGTGCGCCGCCGCAGCGAGCTCGGCCGCGCCGAGAACGCCCTCGCCGAGCTCACGGAGCTGTTCCGGGTGTCCTCGGCCGGGTCGATGCGGGACATGGTCGAGGTGCTGACGGGGGCCGACGCCGTCCGCCAGCGGTTCGTCCAGCTCCAGCACGCCGCCACCACCTCGGTCCGCGCCTTCGTGCGCGCCGACCCGCTCGTGCTCACCGCGGAGGAGAACCCGGCCGAGGACGAGGCCGTGCGGCGGGGTGTCGCCTACCAGGTCATCCTCGAGCGCGGCGCGCTCGAGGGGCCGGGCGCCCTGGCCCTGATCGAGGAGAGCGTCGCCGCGGGCGAGGAGGTGCGGCGCGTCGACTCCCTTCCCCTGCGGATGCTGATCGTGGACGACGACCTCGCCCTCGTGCCGCTCGCGGCGAGCGGCGAGACCGGGGCCGTCGCCGTCCGGCGCAGCGGGCTGCTCGACGCCCTCGTCGCGCTGTTCGACCAGTACTGGGCGCGGGCCGTCCCGGTCGTGGGGGAGCGGGTGGCCGGCGAGGCCGAGCTCGACGGCAGGATCGTGTCGCTGCTGCTCCAGGGGTACGGCGACCGCTCGGTCGCGGCCCAGCTCGACGTCTCGCCGCGCACCGTCCAGCGGCGGATCCGTGCGCTGATGGACGAGGCCGGGGTGAACACGCGCATGCAGCTCGGCCACGCCATCGGCCGCCGGAGGGGCGAGGACTAGCCGCTCCTGCGGGCCGGCGCCCGGTGCGTCGTCCCCCCGCGCGATGTCGAGGACGGGCACCCGGCTCCGTCCCCGGGGCGAGGGCGGCGACCGGCGCCGCCCGATGGGAGGATCGCCCGATGGACCAGCACGACATCGACGCCGAGCTCGCCGCGGCGGCAGACCTGCTCGGCTCGCCGTCGGCGGCGCACCTCGCGTACGTCGCGCAGGACGGGACGCCGCGCGTCGTCCCGGTCGGCTTCTTCTGGACGGGCCAGGAGCTCGTCGTCTCGACGGCGGAGACGGCGCCGAAGGTCGCGGCGCTCGTGGCGCGGCCGGACGTCGCGCTGACGCTGGACGCCGACGTGCCGGGCGCGGGCGCCCGGTCGCTGTCCGTGCGCGGGCGCGCGGAGATCCGCGTCGTCGACGGCGTGGTCGAGGAGTACCTGGCCGCCGCGCGCAAGGGGATGGCGGGCGAGGAGTACGAGCAGTTCGCGGCCGCCTGTCGCGGGCTGTACGAACGGATGGCGCGCATCGCGGTCCGGCCGCGCTGGGCGCGCTACTACGACTTCGGCGCGGGCCGGGTGCCGCGGTTCCTGCAGGAGCTCGCCGAGCGCAGCGCCACGTAGGTCCGGGCCGCCGGCACGCGGGACGGCGCGCCGGGACCGTGCCCGACCTAGGCCCGAGGCGGTGCGACGGACGCGCGCTCGACCGGCGGGCAGGTGACGGTGACGCGTCCGCGGGGCTCGTCGTCGAGGAGCGCGTCGAGCGCGAGCGCCCCGATCTCGAAGTGGGGGAGCGCGACGGTGGTGAGGGGCGGGTGGAGCTCTGCCGCCAGCGCCTCCTGGTCGTCGTAGCCGACCAGGCTGACGTCGTCGGGCACGGCCAGGCCGCGCTCCCGGAGGAGGAGCAGGGCGCCGAGGGCCATGCGGTCGTTCCCGCACACCACCGCGGTGTAGCGGTGCCGGTCGAAGGCCTCGGCCGCGAGGTCGTAGCCGCGCCGGGTCGAGTAGTCGCCGTGGACCCGGTCGATCGACGCGGCGCCGATCCCCAGCTCTGCCGCGGCGTCGTCGAGCCCTCGCTCCCGCTCGATGGTGGCCCACTCCTCGGGGGTGCCGCCGAGGAAGAGGACGTCGCGGTGCCCGGCGTCGAGGACGGCGCGGGCGGCGCGGTAGCCCCCCGCCCGCTCGTCGGGGAGGACCTCGGCCCGCACGTCGCCCGCGGTCTCGGCGTCCACCGGCCAGCAGCTGGAGAAGGCGGTGCGCACGCTGCGGTCGATGGCGGGGGTGCGCACGCCCAGCGCGGCGGGCGACGCGAAGAGGAGCCCGGCGACGCCGCGGTCGAGGAGGCTCGCCACGGCGTCGGCGCCGTGGTCGGGCTCGTCGGCGACGTCGACGACCATGCACACGTGCCCGCGGGCGCGGGCGGCGTTCTGGATCCCGAGGAGGGTGCGCCCGGCGAACGGGTGCGACGCGATGCCGTACGAGACGACGCCGACGGTCGTGGACCGGGCGAGCTTGAGCTCCTGCGCCGCACGGTTGAGGCGATAGCCGAGCTCCCCGGCGGCGTCGAGGATGCGCTGCCGGGTGGCGGCGGCGACGGGGATGTCCGTCCGGTCGTTGAGGACGAACGACACGGTGGCCTGGGAGACGCCCGCGAGCCGGGCGACGTCGACCATGCGCGGCCGTCCGGTGCGTGTCGCCGCGCCGCTGTCCCGATCTGCCGCCTGATCTCGCATGTCAGCAGTGTACGGGCGACTCAATACGAATTGCCTTATACGTATTGACCCCTCGGAGCGCCCTGTGCTTCACTCGTCCGCGGCGCCGGTCAAAACGTATTGACCGCGACTCACGAAGGAGTGGTTCCGAGCGATGACCTCGATGACGGGTGAGGCGGGACACGTCGTCCTGCCGGACGACGCGGGCGCACGGCTGCGCGCGCTGCGCCGGGCGGACCGCACGCCGCTGCTCGGGCTCGCCGGCCCGCCCGGCGCGGGCAAGTCGACCGTCGCCGACGCCCTGGCGCGGCAGGCGGAGGCCGACGGGATGCGCGCGGTCGTCGTGCCCATGGACGGCTTCCACCTCGCGAACCCGGTGCTCGACGCGCTCGGCCGCCGCGGCCGCAAGGGCGCGCCCGACACGTTCGACGTCGCCGGGTACGTGGCGCTGCTGCGCCGGCTGCGGGCCCCGGGCCGTCCCGTCGTGTACGCGCCAGCGTTCGACCGCGGGCTCGACGCCGGCCTGGCCGGCGCGGTCACGGTGGCGCCGGACGTCGACCTCGTGATCACCGAGGGGAACTACCTGCTGCACGACGACGGCGGGTGGCGGGACGTCGCGCCCGAGCTCGACGCGGTGTGGTGGGTCGGCTGCGACGACACCGAGCGGCGCCGCCGCCTCGTCGACCGGCACCAGCACCTGGGCCGCAGCCCGCGGGACGCCGCCGCGTTCGTCGCGGAGAGCGACGAGGCGAACGCCCGGCTCGTGGGCCCGGGCGCCGCCCGCGCGTCGTACGTCGTGACCACCG
Organism: Isoptericola sp. NPDC057559; assembly: GCF_042801555.1. Taxonomy (NCBI): domain Bacteria; kingdom Bacillati; phylum Actinomycetota; class Actinomycetes; order Micrococcales; family Promicromonosporaceae; genus Isoptericola; species Isoptericola sp. NPDC057559. Next base: position 89,783 of record NZ_JBHVFQ010000015.1, on the reverse strand, counting down.
GCCGCGCCGCCGGCCCGGCGTGACCGCTCCGCGCCAGCACCCCTGAACGTCCTCCCCGGAAAGGCAGTCATGACGACCACCGCACACCCGCCCGCACCGAGCACCGCACCGAGCACGGCACCGAGCACGGCACCGAGCACCGCGCCGAGCGCCGCACCGACGACCGCACGCGGCGACGCCGCGCGGCCGGGCGCGGGCCTCTGGGCGGAGCTGGACGACGCGTTCGCGCTCGCCGCCGACGGCACGACGGTCTCCAGCGCGGCCAAGGGGGCGGGGGCCCGGGGAACGGCGCGGTCGCGGCCGCTGCTCGTGTCGCGCCGGTACCTCGCCTACACGATCGCCGGCACGGACTTCGAGCGGCACACGTGCCTCGACGTCGTCGTCGGCGACGAGGTGGTGCGCTCGGACACGGGGCGCGGCACCGACCACCCGCGGCCGGCCACCTTCGACCTCGGGCCGTGGCTCGGCCGCGAGGTGCGGCTCGTCGTGCGCGACGGGTCCGGCGAGCAGGGGTGGGTCACCGTCGGCGACGTGGCGTTCACCGACCGCCCCGCGGGCGCGGCGCCGGCCGAGCTCTACCGCGAGGCCCTGCGGCCGGCGTTCCACTTCACCGCCCGGCAGTGGACGATGGACCGCCCGGACCCGGTCGAGCGCCAGGAGGGCTGGCTCAACGACCTCAACGGCCTCGTGGTGGTCGACGGCGAGTACCACCTGTTCGCCCAGCGGTGGAACAAGTGCTGGATCCACGCCGTGAGCACCGACCTCGTGCACTGGACGGAGCTGCCGCCGGCCTTCTTCGAGGAGGACCTCGGCGCCGGGGTGCAGTCCGGCACCTGCGTGGTCGACGTCGACAACACCTCCGGGCTCGGCACCGCCGACGGCGAGGCGCCGATGGTGGCGTTCTGGTCGGGCGCCGACAACCTCTCCCAGTGCGTCTCGTACAGCCTGGACCGCGGCCGCACCTGGACGCACTACGACGGCAACCCGATCATGCTCCGCGGCGAGCGCGACCCGATGGTCTTCCGGGACCACCGGCGCGACCGGTGGTGCATGGTGCTCTACGCCGAGCAGCGCTACGAGCTGCACGTCTCGGCGGACCTGCTGCGCTGGGAGCCGGTGGGCGACCTCGGCGAGGGCTTCGAGTGCCCGGACTTCTTCGAGCTGCCCCTCGAGGGCACCGACGAGACCCGCTGGGTGCTCGTCCGCGGCGACGGGCACTACTCGGTCGGGTCGTTCGACGGGACGTCGTTCGCCCCCGAGACGGACGAGCTCGTCGTCGACGGGAGCTTCAGCCTCTACGCCACGCAGAGCTGGGACGCCTCCACCGAGGGCGCGCCGCGCCGGGTCCAGGCCGCGTGGATGCGCGGCAGCGTGTTCCCGCGCATGCCGTTCAACCAGCAGGTCAGCGTCCCGTGCGACCTCACGCTGCGGCCCACCGCCCACGGCCCGCGCCTGCACCGCACGCCCGTGCCGGAGCTCGCCGCGCTGGAGCGCCGGCACCACGACGTGCCGGCGCGGACGCTGGCCCCGGGCGAGGCCTGGTCGGCGTCGTACGGCACCGGGGCGCTGCGCCTCCGGGCCGAGGTCGACGTGGCGGACGGCGGTCGCCTCGAGCTCGACCTGTGCGGCCGCCGGGTCGTCGTCGAGCGGGACCGGATCGTCGTCGACGGCGAGGAGCAGCCCACCCTCACCCCGGTCCGCCGGCTCGACGTCCTGCTGGACGTCGCGTCGATCGAGGTGTTCGCGAACGACGGCGAGGCGTCCCTGACCGTGTACGGGCTCGCGGGGCCGCCGACGCTGCGCGCCACCGCGCGCGGCGCGGACGTCGTCGTCGCCTCCGCCCAGGTCGCCGAGCTCGACCCGATCTGGCACTGACCGCACCACCCGCATGAACCGGCCGGCACCGCTGCCGCCCCGGAACGACCCGTTCGCACCGATGGAGGTGGGAAGGACATGCACCGCACGCCGCAGGTCACCAGGCGGCAGTTCACCCTGGGATCTCTCGCCGCGATCATGCTGCCGCTCGCGGGCTGCAGCCTGACGTCCGAGATCCCGCAGGATCTCCCGAGCTACGACCCGAAGGAGAAGTCGCCCCGCGGCTTCGTCGAACCGCCGTTCCTGCGGGAGCGGGTCGCGGCGGGCGAGCTGCCGCCGATCGACGAGCGCCTCCCCGAGGACTGCTTCGTCGTCGGGAGCGGCACCCTGCTGCAGCCCCGGTACGGGGAGTGGCGCGACGGCCGCTACGGCGGCACGATCCGCAACACCCCGACGTCCCCGACCGGGAACCTCAACCTCGCGACCGGCAGCACGATCCTGCGCTCGCCCAGCCAGACGACCGACCAGGCGATGCCGAACGTCGTCAGCGAGTTCCACGCCTCCGACGACATGCGGACCTTCGCCTTCACGCTGCGCAAGGGGCTGCGCTGGTCGGACGGCACCCCGGTCACCACCGAGGACGTGCGGTTCCTGTTCGAGGACCTCTACCGCCACCCGGACTCCAACACCCCGTTCCCCACCGACCTCTACACCCAGCGGGACACCCGGCTGGCCCCGGCCGAGCTGCGCGTCCTCGACGACCTGCGGTTCGAGCTCGGGTTCGAGGCCCCGTACGGCCAGTTCGTCGCGGCCCTGCACAGCTGGATCCCGACGGTCAGCATGCTCTTCGTCGCGTCGCACCACCTCAAGCGGTACCACGGCGACTACGCGGACCCCGCCGCGCTCCAGGAGGAGCTCGACGCCGCCGGAGCGTCGTCGTGGGGCGAGCTCATGACGATGAAGAACCTGCCGTCGTGGTCGTCGGGCGAGGCCGACGCGCTCGGCCTGCCGGTCCTCAACGCCTGGGTGCTCACCGAGGTCAAGGAGACGAGCCGCGTCTTCGAGCGCAACCCCTACTTCTGGCACGTCGACTCCAGCGGGCAGCAGCTGCCCTACGCGGACTCGGTCGTCAACTACATCGTGGTCGACGATGACGCCCTGCTGCGGGCCGTCATGGACGGGCAGGTGACGGTCGCCGCGGGGGACAACGTGACCCTCAACAACATGGCCGTGTACACGCAGAGCGGCGAGCACGCCGACACCCGCGTGTTCCTCACCCACTCGTTCAACTTCCCGCCGCTGCTCTTCCTCAACCACGACTTCCGGCACGACGCCCCGGACGACCCGTGGCAGCAGCTCGTGGCCGACCCGGACTCCCGGTTCGGGCGGGCGCTGTCGCTCGCCATCGACCCGGCGGCGATCAACAGCTCCGTCTACTTCGGCCTGCACGGCGAGCCGATGCTCAACAGCGCCGAGCACGACCCGGAGAAGGCGCGGACGATCCTCGACCAGGTCGGCATGGACAAGGTCGACGACAAGGGCTACCGCCTCGGGCCCGACGGCAAGGCCTTCACCTTCGCCATCACGTTCCCCACGATCGCCCTCGACTTCGCGCCCGTCGCGGAGCTGGTGCGGTCCCAGCTCGAGGACGTGGGGCTGCGCGTCACCATCAAGGGCGTCGACGACGGCCTGTTCGGCCAGCTCGTGTCGGACAACGCGGTGATGGCCTCCATCCACTGGAACGACGGCGCCGGCTGGTCCACGGGGATCTCCAACGACTACATGCCCAACGAGAAGGGCGCCTGGTCGCCCGAGACGTGGGCGTACGTGCAGTCGAAGGGCGACCAGGGGCGCAAGCCGCCGGCGTACATCCAGGAGTTCTACGACATCGCGAGCCGGCGCACCGAGCACCCGCCCGCGTCGCCCGCGGGCAAGGACGCGTACGAGCAGCTCATGGGCTGGCTCATGGACCACTACGCCTTCATCCCGACGACCGGCCTGCGGGTCAAGCCGAACGTGGCGAAGAACGGCATCGCGAACCTGCCCGGTGCCGGCGCCCCGTTCGAGCTCGACACCATCCTCAACCTGGAAGGGATCTGGTTCGAACGATGACGTCCACCGACTGCCCGCCGCCGCTGCCGACGGCGTCCCGCACCGCCCCCCGCGACCACGGGCGGTGGGTCACGTGCTGAGGTACGTCGGGCGGCGCCTGCTGCTCATGCTCCCGATGCTGGTGCTGATCTCGTTCCTGTCGTTCGTCATCATCCAGCTCCCGCCGGGCGACTACGTCGACACGTACGCGCGCAACCTCGCGAGCGAGGGCGGCTCCGTCAACGCCGACCAGCTCGCCGCGCTGCGCGCCCAGTACGGCCTCGACCAGCCGATGCTCGTCCAGTACCTCGTGTGGATGAAGAACATCCTGTTCCACTGGGACTTCGGCATGTCGTTCGCCTACAACCAGCCCGTCTCCGAGATCCTCGCGGAGCGGGTGCCGCGGACCATGCTCATCTCGCTGGTGTCCATCGCGCTGACCTGGGCCATCGCCGTGCCCGTGGGCATCTACTCGGCCGTCCGCAAGTACTCGGTCGGCGACTACGCCGTGACGTTCCTGAGCTTCGTCGGGCTCGCGGTGCCGGGCTTCCTCATCGCCCTCGTGCTGATGCTGCTGGTCTACGACCGGACCGGGTTCCTCATCACCGGGCTGTTCTCGCCCGCGTACCGCGAGGCGCCCTGGTCGGTCGACCGGCTGCTGGACCTGCTGCGCAACGTCTGGCTACCGCTCCTGGTGCTCACCATCGCGGGCATCGGCGGCATCGTCCGCGTGCTGCGCGCGTCGCTGCTCGACGAGCTCGGCAAGCAGTACGTCGTCACGGCCCGCGCCAAGGGCCTCACCGAGGGGCAGGTGCTGCGCCGCTACCCGCTGCGGCTCGCGATGAACCCGCTGCTCAGCACCATCGGCTGGATGCTGCCGGCCACCGTCGGCGGCGAGATCGTCGTGTCCAAGGTGCTCAACCTCCCGACCACCGGGCCGGTGCTGCTCGAGTCGATCCAGTCGCAGGACATGTACCTCACGGGGGCGATCGTGCTGCTCCTCAGCGCGCTCACGATCATCGGCACGGTCATCTCGGACGTGGCGCTCGCCGTCGCCGACCCGCGCATCCGCTACGAGAGGAGCCAGGCCGCATGACCGACCTCGAGACCGCCCGGGACGACGACGTCCGGGCCGACGAACGCCGCCGGGCGGCGTCCGCGCCCCCCGACGCGGGCGCCGGGTACACCGCACGGCGCGGCGCCGCGCTGCTGCGGCGCCACCGTGCCGCGCGCAGCGCCCGGGCCGACGCGAAGGCGGACCTCTACGAGGCGTCCCAGCGGACCCTCGTCCTGCGGCGCTTCCGCCGCCACCGGCTCGCGCACGTGAGCCTCTACCTGCTCGTCGCGCTGTACCTGTGCGCGATCTTCGCGGAGTTCGTCGCGCCCTACGACAAGCTGCACGGCTTCGAGGACCAGAAGTACGCCGCGCCGAGCCAGATCCACGTCGTCGACGAGGACGGCGGCTGGCACCTGCCGTTCGTGTACTCCTCGAGCACGGAGATCGACCAGGAGACGTTCACCTACCGGACCGTCGTCGACACGTCCGTCCGGCACCCCGTGGGGCTGTTCGTGCGCGGCGACGAGTACGAGCTGCTGGGCCTGATCCCCATGGACGTCCACCTGTTCGGCACCACGGACGGGCAGCCGGTGTTCCTCACGGGCGCCGACCACCTGGGCCGCGACTCGTTCTCCCGGATCATGGTGGGCTCCCGGATCTCCCTGCTCGTCGGCTTCGGCGGCGTGGTCGTGAGCTTCGTGCTCGGCCTGCTGATCGGCGGCCTGTCCGGCTACCTCGGCGGTCGGGTCGACGCGGTGTCCCAGCGGTTCATCGACCTCATCATCAGCATCCCGCTCATCCCGCTCTGGATGGCGTTGTCGGCGGCGGTGCCGCAGACGTGGTCCGGCGTGCAGACGTACCTCGCGATCACCCTGATCCTGTCGCTCGTGGGCTGGACCGGGCTGGCGCGCGTGGTGCGGGGGCGGATCATCGCGCTCCGCGAGGAGGACTACGTCACGGCGGCGCGGGTGTCGGCGATGCGGACCCCCGGCATCATCGGCCGGCACATGCTGCCGGCCCTCACCAGCTACCTCATCGTGCACATCACGATCGCGATCCCCGGGATGATCCTCGGCGAGACCACCCTCAGCTTCCTCGGTCTCGGGATCTCGGCACCGGACGTGTCCTGGGGGTCCCTGCTGCAGGGGGCCCAGGACGTGACGGTCGTGTCGAACTACCCGTGGCTCCTCGCCCCGGCGGTCGTCCTCGTGATCGCGGTGATCCTGTTCAACTTCGTCGGAGACGGGCTGAGAGATGCGTCTGACCCCTACCAGAACTGATCCGCGGCCCGGCGCGACCGGGACCGCCACGGCCGAGCGGCCGGACGACCCGCGGATGCGGGTCGAGGACCTGCGGACCTACTTCTTCACCGAGGAGGGGGTCGTCAAGGCGGTCGACGGCGTCTCCCTCGAGGTGCACGCCGGCGAGACGATCGGCGTCATCGGCGAGTCCGGCTGCGGCAAGAGCATCATGGCGCAGTCCCTCATGCGCCTCGTCCGGACCCCGGGCGAGATCGTGGACGGACGCGTGCTGCTGAGCCCCCGCGACGGGGAGCGCATCGACCTCCTCGCCGTCGAGCCCGACTCGCCGGTGCTGCGCCGCACGCGCGGCGCCGAGGTCGCCATGGTGTTCCAGGAGCCGATGACGAGCTTCTCGCCCGTGCACACGGTCGGCCGGCAGATCGTCGAGGCGATCCGCGTGCACGAGGACGTCTCGAAGGACGAGGCGACCGAACGCGTCGTCGACCTGCTCACCCGGGTCGGCATCTCCAACCCGCGGCAGCGCTTCGGGGAGTACCCGCACCAGATGTCGGGCGGGATGCGGCAGCGCGCGATGATCGCGATGGCGCTCGCCTGCTCGCCGTCCCTCATCGTCGCGGACGAGCCGACCACGGCGCTCGACGTCACGATCCAGGCGCAGATCCTGGAGCTGCTCGACTCGCTGCAGGCGGAGCGCGGCACCGCGATGATCCTCATCTCGCACAACATGGGTGTCATCGCCGAGCACGCGGACCGGCTCTACGTCATGTACCTCGGCCGCGTGGTCGAGAGCGGCACCACGGAGCAGGTCTTCGCCGACCCCCGGCACCCGTACACGCGCAAGCTGCTCGCCGCGGTGCCGCGCACCGACCGGAGGGTCGAGCGCCTCGAGACCATCGAGGGCTCCGTCCCGACGCCGATCGGCCTCGGCCGCCGGTGCGGCTTCGCGTCCCGGTGCACGGTCGCCATCGAGGGCCGCTGCGACACGGTCGTCCCCGGCCTGGACGAGGTCGAGCCGGGCCATCACGTGAGGTGTTTCCAGGTCAGCGACGCGGAGGAGCCCGACCATGCCTGGTCCGATGTCTGAGCCGACGACCGGTCCGGTCGCCGCCCCCGCCGCGCCGCCGGGCGCCGCCCCCGACGACCGGGTGCTCGCCGTCCGGTCCCTGCGCAAGGAGTTCCCCGTGACCTCCGGCCTGCTGCGCCGGGTGCGGGGCAGCCTGCGCGCCGTCGACGACGTGAGCTTCGACCTCGGGACGGGCGAGACGCTCGCGCTGGTGGGGGAGTCGGGCTCCGGCAAGACGACGCTGGGCCGCGCCGTCGTGCGGGCGATCGACCCGTCGTCGGGGGAGATCCTGCTGCGCACGGACGACGGGGACGTCGACCTCGCCCGGCTGGGCGGCCGCGCGCTGCGCGAGCGGCGCCGTGACTTCCACATGATCTTCCAGGACCCGTACTCGTCGCTCGACCCGCGGATGACGGTGCTGGAGGCGGTCCGCGAGCCGCTCGCGCAGCACGGCGTGGGCACGCCGGCGGACCGCCGGGACCGGGTGGTGGACGTCCTGGAGCGGGTCGGCCTGTCGGCGCGCCACCTGCACCGCTACCCGCACGCCTTCAGCGGCGGGCAGCGCCAGCGCATCGGCATCGCGCGCTCGCTGGTGTGCGGGCCGCGCTTCGTCGTCGCGGACGAGGCGGTGTCCGCCCTGGACGTCTCGGTGCAGGCGCAGATCCTCAACCTGCTCAAGGACCTCCAGGGCGACCTGGGCCTGTCGTACCTGTTCATCGCGCACGACCTGGCGGTGGTCCAGTTCCTGGCGCACCGCGTCGCGGTGATGTACGCGGGTCGGATCGTCGAGCTGGCGGACACCGACGCGCTGTTCGACCGGCCCGCCCACCCGTACACGGAGGCGCTGCTGTCCGCGATGCCCGTCCCGGAGCCGAACCAGTCGCGCGAGCGCATCGTGCTGTCGGGCGAGCCCGCGAACGCGGCGGCCCTGCCGAGCGGCTGCGTCTTCCACCCGCGGTGCCGCTACGCGGTGCCCGACTGCGCCGTGCGCGTGCCGGAGCTGCGCGTCCTGCCGTCGGGGCACCAGGTGGCGTGCCACCGCGCCGACGAGCTCGTGCTCCAGGGGACGGGGGCCGCATGACCGTCGACTGGGGCGCCCTGTACGCGCCTCCCGGCGGGCGGCGGAGCCGCTCGATCAACGCCGAGAACCCCACCGGTGAGCCGGGCCGGGCCGCGTCGGCGGCGTCCGCCCTCGGGCCGTCGCGCAAGGGCCGGCCCGCGATCGGGCTGGACGCCGGCGAGACGGCGACGCTCGCGGACGTCGCGGGGCCCGGCGTGATCCAGCACGTCTGGATGACCGTGCCCGAGGGCACGGACCACGGCCCGTTCGTGCTGCGCGACCTGGTGCTGCGCATCTGGTGGGACGACGAGGCCGACCCTGCCGTGGAGGTGCCGCTCGGCGACTTCTTCTGCAACGGGTTCGGCCGCCGGGCGCTCGTCACCTCCGCGGCGGTCGTCGTCGCGCCGACGGGCGGCATGAACTGCTACTTCGCCATGCCGTTCCACCGACGCGCCCGCATCGAGCTGACCAACGAGCACGCCGGCCCGGTCCACGGGATCTCCTACCAGGTCGACTACGTGCTCGACGACGACCTGGCGCCCGACGCCGGCCACTTCCACGCGCACTGGCGGCGCAGCAACGGCACCACGCAGGCCGGCGAGGACCACGTGATCCTCGACGGCGTCACGGGGGCCGGGCGGTACGTGGGCACGTACGTCGCGCTCACCGCGCTCGAGCGGTACTGGTGGGGCGAGGGCGAGGTGAAGTTCTACCTCGACGGCGACGACGCGCTGCCGACGCAGTGCAGCACCGGGCTCGAGGACTACGCCGGCGGCGCCTGGGCGTTCCAGGACGACCTGCGCACCGCACCCCCACCCCGGCCGGTCACGTTCAGCGCCCCGTACTGCGGCTACCCGTACTACTCCGACACGGACACGACCGGCGCGTCGCCCTTCCTGCAGGCCACGCCCCAGAGCCACGGAATGTACCGCTGGCACCTGCCCGACCCCGTGGTCTTCCACGACCGGATCCGGGTGACCCTGCAGCAGATCGGCGCCTGGGACCACGGCCACTTCGAACGCCGCGACGACGTCTCGACCGTCGCCTACTGGTACCAGGCGCCGGGTGCCCACGACGACCTGCCCGCCCTGCCCTCCCGAGAGGACCGCCGACCCCGATGACCGCGACCACCGAGCTGTTCCCCTACCCCGCGACGGACCACCGCGAGCCGCGTCGCGGCCGCTTCCACTTCAGCCCCCAGGCGGGCTGGATGAACGACCCGAACGGCCTGGTGCACTACCGGGGCACGTACCACCTGTACTTCCAGCACAACCCGCACTCGCGCGAGTGGGACACGATGCACTGGGGGCACGCCACCAGCCCGGATCTCGTGCACTGGACGCAGCAGCCGATCGCGCTGCACCCCGACGTGCACCCGGGGGCCCTGTTCTCCGGCGGCGGGGTCGTCGACCTGGCGAACACCTCGGGCCTCGCGACGGCGGAGCACGACCCGATCGTCGTCTTCACCGGCACGCAGGGCGTGCGCGGCATGGTCAGCCTGGACGGCGGGTACACGTTCGAGCCGCTCGACGGCGGGCGGGTGGTCGCCACGCCGCCCGGTGGCGAGAGCCGCGACCCCAAGGTGTTCCGCCACGAGGCCTCCGGGCAGTGGGTCATGGTCGTCTGGTCCGACGACGACGGGAACGGCGTGAACTTCTTCGGCTCGCGCGACCTGCGGGACTGGGCGTTCCTGAGCCGCTTCGCCGCCGACTGGATGTTCGAGTGCCCCGACGTCTCGGTCATGCCGCTCGACGGCGACCCCGACCGCCTGCGCCACGTGCTGATCTCCGCGAGCGGCGGGTACCTCGTCGGAGACTTCGACGGCCGGGAGTACGTCCCGGAGTCGGACGAGCCCCGCCACGTCACCCGCAACCCCGGCGTGGCCGGCTCCGACTACTACGCCGCGCAGACGTTCTCGAACGCGCCGGACGGCCGGGTCGTCTCGCTGGCGTGGCAGGGCGGCAACCGCGGGCCGACCTGGACGGGCAACATGTCCTTCCCCGTCGAGCAGCGCCTGGTGAGCTCCGCCGACGGCGTGCACGTGCACAGCGAGCCGGTCGCGGAGATCGCCCTGCTGCACCGCGAGACGCACACCGAGCACGACGTGGCCGTCACCCCGGACGGAGTGCCGCTCGGCGCCGACCCGTCCGCGCCCGACGCCGACGGGCTCGACGTCGAGGTCGTGGTCGACCGCGCGCGCTCGACCGCGCGCCGGCTGATCCTCGAGGCCGTGGCCCCGGGCGGCGCCGAGCCGATGGCCACCTACGACCTCGAGCAGCACGCCCTCGACGGGCACCCGCTCCCCGCCGCGGGTGCCGCCACCCTGCGCGTCCTCGTCGACCGCGACCAGCTCGCCCTCTTCGCGGCCGGCGGCCGGCACTACCTCGCCGTCAACCGAGGGCTGGACGACCCGGAACGTGCGGCCGAGCTGCGACTGCGCACCGACGGCGGCGACGCCGTGCTCGCGAGCCTGACGGTGCGTCGCCTCGACCCTGCGTGGCGCTGACCTGGCCCGGAGCTCCAAGGAAGCGGTAGGGGGGCGAGCACGCGGGATACGTGTGCTCGCCCCCGAGGTGCGCGGCCTCGGCGCGGCGCGGACGGCGTCAGGGGATCGGCACCGCCCGGTCGGGGCCCAGCCGCTTCATGACCAGCGTGGACGTGAGCCGCTGGACGCCGGGCAGCGAGCCGAGGGCGGTGTCGAAGAGCTCCTGGTAGGCGGCGAGGTCGCGGGTGAGCACGCGCAGCAGGTAGTCGGGCTCGCCGAAGAGTCGCTGCGCGTCGACGATGTTCGGCACCGCGGCGACGGCGGCCTCGAACCCGGCGACGGCGTCGACGTCCGTGCGTCGCATGGTGACGAACACGAGCGCCTCGAACCTCAGGCCCACGGCGTCCGGGGCGACGACGGCGCGGTAGTGCGCGATCGCGCCGGACGTCTCCAGCGCCCGCAGTCGACGGTGGCACGTGGACAGGCTCAGGCCGACCCGGCCGGCCAGGTCGGTGGTGCTCATGCGCCCGTCGTCCTGCAGGAGTGAAAGGATCTCCCGGTCGATCTGGTCCATGATCGAAATTCTCCCACGATCGGCGCCGATCGTGCCGAAAGTTCGAAGCACATTCCGCCCGATCCTGCCTAGCCTCTTCGCCAGTCGGAGGGGAGCGGTTGATGGACGTGTCGTCGGTGGTGCAGTTCTGGGTGGTGGCCGTGCTGCTCGCGCTCACGCCCGGCGCGGACTGGGCGTACGCGATCGCGGCCGGGCTGCGGGGCCGGTCGGTGGCGCCGTCGGTGCTGGGGATGGTCTGCGGCTACGTGGTGGTGGTCGGGGTCGTCGCGCTCGGCGTCGGCGCCGTCGTGACCCGGTACCCGGCGGTGCTGACCGTGCTCACCGTGGCGGGCGCCGCCTACCTCGTCCACCTCGGCGTGGTCACGCTGCGCAGCACGGTCGGCGGGCTGGACGCGAGCGAGCGGCCGGTCGGTGACCGGCCGCTGGCGCAGTTCCTGCGCGGCGCGGGCGTCAGCGGCATCAACCCCAAGGGGCTGCTCCTGCTGCTCGCGCTGCTGCCGCAGTTCACCTCGCCGACCGGGTGGCCGACGTCGGCGCAGATGCTCGTCCTCGGCGGCCTGCACGTGGCGAACGTCGCCGTGATCTACTCCGTCGTCGCCGTCCTGGCCCGCCGCGTGCTGAGCTCGCGGCCCCGAGCACGGGTCGTCGTCACGAAGGTCTCCGGCGTGGCGATGGTCGTGCTCGGGGCGGCGCTGCTCGTCGAGAAGCTGTGGCCCTGATGCGGCCCGGGCCCCCGTCTCCGGGCGGCCCGGGCGCAGGTGTCACAGGGTCGCGGCGTCGATGACGAACCGGTAGCGCACGTCGCTGGACAGCACGCGCTCGTAGGCGTCGTTGATCTGGTCGGCGCCGATGAGCTCGGTCTCCGGCGCGATGCCGTGCTCGGCGCAGAAGTCGAGCATCTCCTGGGTCTCGGCGATGGAGCCGATGCTGGAGCCGGCGAACGACCGGCGGTTGTTGAACAGCGAGAACACCTGGACGGGCAGCGGCTCCGGCGGGGCGCCGACGTTGACCATGGTGCCGTCGAGGCGCAGCAGCCGCAGGTACTGGTTCAGGTCGAGCGGCGCGCTGACGGTGTTGACGATGAGGTCGAACCGGTTCTTCAGCGCCTCGAACGTCGCGTCGTCCTCGGTCGCGTAGTAGCCGGTGGCGCCGAACGCGAGGCCGTCGTCCTTCTTCGAGAGCGTGCGCGAGAGCACGGTGACCTCGGCCCCCATGGCGGCGGCGATCTTCACGGCCATGTGGCCGAGGCCGCCCATGCCGACCACCGCGACGTGCTTGCCGGGGCCGGCGTTCCAGTGCGCGAGCGGGGAGTAGGTGGTGATGCCCGCGCACAGCAGGGGCGCGGCGGCCGCGTAGTCGATGGCGTCGGGCACGCGGAGGACGAAGTCCTCGTCGACGACCACGTGCGTCGAGTAGCCGCCCTGGGTGATGGTGCCGTCCCGGTCGGTGCTGGCGTACGTGCCGGTGTTGCCGTTGAGGCAGTAGTTCTCCAGGCCGGCGCGGCAGTTCTCGCACTCGCGGCACGAGTTCACCATGCAGCCCACGCCGACGCGGTCGCCCACGGCGTGCCGGGTGACGGCGGGGCCGACCTCGACGACCTCGCCGACGATCTCGTGGCCCACGACCTGCGGGTAGGTGATCGGGCCCCAGTCGCCGCGCACGGTGTGGATGTCGGAGTGGCAGATCCCCGCGTAGCGGATGGCGATCAGGACGTCCTTCGGGCCGACGTCGCGACGCTCGATGGTGGTGGGGACCAGGGGCTCGGTCGCGGACGGGGCGGCGTAGGCGTTCACGGTGCGCAAAGAGTTCTCCTTCGTCGGTGGTGCGGCGTCCACCGTACGTGTCGCACGCCGCGCCCGGGAGGTACTGCCAGGGCCTCCCGCCGCGTCCCTGTCAGCGGCGCAGCGCCCACCACTGGAGCAGCATGATGGTCTTGCCGTCGACGATGCGTCCGTCGCGGATCATCCCGAGCGCGTCGCCCAGCGGGAGCTCGACCGCCTCGATGTCCTCGCCCTCGGCGGCGACGCCCCCGCCCGCGCCGGTGCGGTCGCGCGGGGTGTAGGGCGCCGCGTAGAAGTGCACCTTCTCCGTGACGGAGCCGGGGCTCATGTACGCCGTGAAGACGTGCTCGACGGGGCCGACGGTGACGCCGAGCTCCTCGGCGACCTCCCGCCGGACGGCGGTCTCGGGGTCGTCGTCGTCCAGGAGGCCGGCGGCGGTCTCGATCAGCATCCCGTCGGGGTGGTCGTTGACGTAGGCGGGGTAGCGGAACTGGCGCGTGAGCAGCACGGTGGACCGGGCGTCGTCGTGCAGCAGGATCGTCGCGCCGTCCCCGCGGTCGTAGGTCTCGCGCTCCAACGTGCGCCAGGTGCCGTCGCGACGGCGGTGGTCGAGGGTGGTGCGGCGCAGCACGTGCCACCCGGACGAGGTGAGCTCGACGTCGCGGACGACGACGTCGGGGTTGCGGCGGAGCTCCCGTCCCGCCTGGTCGAGGCCGGTCCGGCCCCGGTGGTCCGGGACGTCGATGCCGGGACGCCCGCTCACCGGGCAACCTCGTCGAGCCGCGCGACCTCGTCGAGCCGCGCGACCTCGCCGAGCCGGGGGATCTCGGCGACGTCGCGGTAGACGGGCAGGCCGCGGCTCGTGGCGATGGCGACGTCCTGGTCGGCCCCGGCGGACGCGCCCGGCAGCCGCAGCACGGCGTCGCAGTGCTGGAGCAGGCGCTGGGCGGTGGGGTAGAGGACGTCGTCGGCGAGCGGGTCGTCCACGGTGGCGCCCGCGGAGCGCAGCACCGGCAGGGCCACCCACTCGCCGATCATCGGCACGTGGCCCGCGGCGAAGACGGGCCAGGCGGCCTCCTCGAGGCGCCGTAGGTTGGCCGCCGTCGCGGCGGGGTCGCCGTCGGTGCCGGAGCGGTAGGGGCCGGCGATGAGGATGAGCAACGGGCGGGGCGTGATCGTGGACGTCATGGCCGTAGACTAAGCACAAACGTGCACAACCAAGAAGAAACGAGAATGACCATGCTCGCTTCCGAGAGGCGTCACCACCTCCTGGAGACCCTCCGCCGCGACGGCAAGATCGCGGCCAAGACGGCCGCCGCGGAGCTCGGGCTCTCCGAGGACAGCATCCGGCGCGACCTGCGGGAGCTGGCTGCCGAGGGGCTCTGCCAGCGCGTCTACGGCGGCGCGCTGCCGGTGTCGCCGGCGATGGCGGACTACGGCGCGCGCCGGCACGTCGCGGTCGCGGGCAAGCAGAGGGTCGCCGCGGCCGCGGTGCGCCTGATCGCGCCCGGCAGTACCGTCATCCTCGACGGGGGGACGACGGCGCTCGCGGTCGCGGCCGCGCTGCCGCCCACGCTGTCGTGCACCGTGGTCACGCACAGCCCGACCGTCGCCGCGGCCCTGGTGGAGCACCCCGCCGCCGACGTGTTCATCCTCGGCGGCCGGCTGTTCAAGCACTCCGCCGTGGCGTGCGGGGCGGCCGCGGTCGAGGCGGCGCAACGCGTCACCGCGGACCTCTTCCTCCTCGGCGTCACGGGCATCCACCCCGACGCCGGCCTCACGACCGGTGACGGGGACGAGGCGGCGATGAAGCGCGTCCTCGCCGGCCGCGCCGCCGAGACCTACGTGCTCGGCTCGGCCGAGAAGGTCGGTGCGGCCTCCCCGTACGGCGTGATCGGGCTCGACGACGTCGCGGGTGTCGTCACCGACGCGGACCCGGGCTCCGACGTCATGCGCAGGCTCGGCGAGCAGGTCCGGATCGTCCCGGCCGGCGCCTGAGCCCTCGCCGCACGGCGCGGCCGGGGGCGGGACGCCTCAGCCGAGGGCCGCCGCCCAGAGCCCGTTGCTCGTGTAGAACGCGGCCACCTCGTCGAGGTCGACGGCGGGCACGTCCTCCGCCCCGACCGCCGCGGCCGCCCACCAGCCGGCGCCGGGCAGCCCGGCCGAGGCGTAGGCGCGCGTGCCCGGCTCCGGGTGCCGGTACGTGTCCCGAGGTCGCGCAAGGACCTCGCCGTGGGCCGGCTCCCACAGGCGGACCGACCCGTCGTGCTCCGCGCCGAGGACCACGGCGTCGAACCACCGCCACACGACGACGCCCGCCCCGTCGCCCGTCGTCGCGACCGCCGCGAGGTGGCCGGGGGAGACCCGCTCGGTCCGCGGACCCGGGACCGTCGCGGCGAACGGGACGGTGACCGGCGCGCCGTCGCGCCACACGTCGCAGTCGGCCTCGCGGACGCGCAGCACGCGTGCGACGTGGAGGTGGGGCGTCTCGTCGTCGGGCATGGGCGAGAGTCTTCCCCGGGACGGCGCTCGCGGTCGACGTGTTTCCCGGGCCGGGACGGACCTCGTCAGCGCCGCCGCAGCACCGCGGTGAGGCTCGCGCCGTACGCGTGCCGCGTGGTGGCACGGATCTCCGTGCCGCCGGGCACGCGCCGCACCCGGACGCCGTCGTCGGCCGCCTCGACGTCGAGGTGCCGGCCGCGGACCGTCAGGGTCACGGTGTCGCGCCCCGTCGTCGGGTCGGACAGCGCCACGGACGTGCGGCCGTCGCCGCCCTCGCGCACGAGCACGGACGCCGGGCCGTCGATCGTCAGGTTCCGCACGTGGGCGCGGCCGGAGAACACGGTCGCGGCGACGAGCCCGAGGCCGGAGTGGCGCACGGCCTGCACGCGCTCGTCGTTGGCGAGCACGGCGATCGGGCCGCCGCGCCCGTAGGCGGCGAGGTGCTGCGCGGTCGCGCCGGGGACGATCGCGTAGGCGAGGGCGGAGCGGCGTCGGCCGTGCTCGACGGCGGCGGTGAACACCCGCTTCGTCGCCGCGGTGTCGGGGTTGGTCGTGCGGACCACGCGGCGGCTGCGCGTCACGTCCTCGAGGGTCACGGTGACGGGCTCGGCGTCGAGCAGCGCGTACCCCACGGCCACGCCCTGGCCCGGGTTGTCCCAGCGGAGCCAGTCGAGCCGCGCCGGGCGCCCGTCCGGCGTCCACGGGCGGCCGTCGCGACGGCGGCCCGTCACGACGACGCCGTCGCCGGGCGCGGCGATGCGCGAGTCGAGCGTCGTGACGACGTCGCGGCCGTGCTCGTCGTGGATGCCCGCGGCGAGGACGACGACCTCGTCGTCGAGCAGGAACCACGACTTCACCGCGCGGGCGTTCGCGTAGACGACGAAGTCGTCGGGCAGGACGCCGGCCTGCGCGTCGACGTAGGGCACGTCGTCGGAGAGGACCATGCCCGCCGCGCCGTACGTGCCGAGCGTCGCGCCGCCGGAGAACGCGTTCGTGCTGCGCGGGAAGTAGACGTAGGTGTTCTGCGACTCCGACGACGAGGTGAAGCCCAGCGGGTGGCCGGGGTTGTCGTACCAGAGCTGCCCGTACAGCTCGGGGACGGTGCGCCGCTCCTCGACCGGCACGGTGGTGCCCGGCAGGCGGTACGGCGAGACCGTCGTGTAGAAGTCGACGCCGAACGCCTGCGTGTGGTCCTGGCCCGCGAGGTAGAGGGAGAAGGCGCCGTCGCCCTGGAACCACGACAGCAGGTTCTCGCCGCTCATGTACTCGTACCTGCTGATCCGCTCCGAGCTGCGCGCCAGCGCGAACGTGAACCCGGGGCGCCGGTGCACGGTGCGGTCCATCGCGTTGAAGGCCACCGAGCGCTCGGGCGGGTTGAGGTCCGCCGCGGGTGCGCCGGCGTCCGCGACGAGGTCGGCGTAGCGCACGGCGCTCACGGGCGAGACGAACCGCGAGGGGTCGGGCGGCGTCGGCGACGCCGTCGCCAGGTGGCGGACGTATGCGCCGAGGGCGGCCGCGTGTGCGCCGCTCGTGTAGTCGGCGAGGTCGACGGCGGCCTCGAGCACGGTGGCGGTGTCCGCGTACCCGGTGCCGGTGCGCGACACCGCGCGGCCCTTGACGATCTCCATCATCCAGCCGTCGACGATCACGGGCGCGAACCCGTCGCGGACCCAGCCGTGCACGACGTCGGCCAGCTCCGTGCCGGGGGCGGCGGCCGTGCCGTCGAGCAGCTTGATCGTCTGCACGACGCGGGTCAGCAGCGTGCGCCCGTACGAGCCCGTGTACGCCACCGAGTCGTGCTGGATGAACGAGCCGTCGGCGTAGTAGCCGTCGGTGTTGCCGTGCCGGATGTCGTACGGGTCGATGGTCGCGAACACGGTGGACTGGTCGGCGATCGCCTTGGCCACGCGGGCGTCGTCGCCGGTGAGCGCACCCTGCAGCACGCGGTTGGTCGTGATGTCGGCGAGGTTGGCGCCCGTGTGGAAGCGGGAGTCGAGGTCGACGTCGCCGTCCTTCCCGTGGCGCAGGTACGCGTCCACGGACGCGACGTACGTGGGCAGGAGGCTCGGCCGCTCGGCCGCGACCAGGTCGGCCAGGAGGGCGAACGTCTTGCTGACGCTCGCGGGGATGCCGATCTCCCAGGTGAACCAGTTGCCGTAGTAGCCGGCGGCCTGGTCGCCGTAGTAGCGCGCATGGAGCCACTCGAGCCCGTCGAGCACGCGCCGCTGCACGGCGGTGTCGCCCACGAGGTCGGACGCGTAGGCCGGGGTGCAGGTCGCCAGCGCGATCTCGTACAGCTTGACGAACGAGGTGTTGAGGTTCGGGTCGCTGGTGCCGAGCGGCACGCCGGCGAACAGCTCGCCCGCCCCGGCGGCGTCGAGGGCGGCGAGGTCCGCGCGCGCCGTCGTGTGGATCGCCCGGAGCCTCGTCGCGGCCTCGGGCCGCGCGTTCGACGCCGCCGTGCCCGCGAAGATCCCGCGGGCGTTCGCCAGCAGGCGCGCGTGGTCGGACGGCGAGTCCGCGCGGGCGCGCAGCGGCGCCGCGATCGCGAGGAAGGCGCCCGCGGGCACGATGGCGAGGACCTGACGACGGGACGGCTGCGGCATGGCGAACTCCCTTGTCCGACGGGTGGCAACGCGTGACGTTGGCAACATCCAACCAAGACGGAAGCGCTCGTGGCAACGCTTTCCCTCGCGCGCGGGCTTGTCTTCGAGCGCGCTCACACCTCTAGCGTCCCGGTCATGGACAACGACGAGGCGCTCCGAGAGGCGCTGCGACTGGCGGTCGACCCGGCCGGCGGGGTCTCGGTCGAGGCGCTGCGCGAGCTCGCCCGGGACGACGACGCGACGGACTGGGACATCGCCACGACGGCGGCCCACCTCGGCGTCAACCCCCACACCCTCCGCTACTACGAGCGCATCGGCCTGGTGCGCGTCGACCGCGACGGCGCCGGCCACCGGCGGTACGACGCGGCGGCCGCGCGGCGCCTGGTCTTCCTGACCCGGATGCGCACCTCGGGCATGCCGATCAGCGACCTGCGCCGGTACGTCGAGCTCGTCGACGACGGGCAGGAGACCGTGCCCGAGCGCCTCGACATGCTCCTCGAGCACCGGGACACGCTGCGCGCGCAGATCGCGCAGCTCCAACTCTCCCTCGCTGCCACCGAGTACAAGATCTCCACCTACCAGGAAGGCCCCCGGCCATGACCACGACCGCCCCCGCGCAGCACGACATCGACAGCCCCGACAACCTCGCCCGCCGCCGCCGGGGTCTCGACGTCCTGTCGCGGATCGACGGGCACCAGGGCGAGGCCGTCGTCGACTCCCTCGCCGACGTCAGCCCCGCCCTCGGCCACCACGTCGCCGCCTTCGCCTTCGGCGACATCTACGACCGCCCCGGCCTGGACCCGCGGAGCCGCCAGCTCGTGACCCTCGGCGTCCTCACGGCCCTCGGCGGGTGCGAGCCCCAGCTGCGGGTGCACATCGGCGCCGCCCTCAACGTCGGCCTGACGCGCGAGGAGATCACCGAGGCGATCCTGCACGCCGCCGTCTACTGCGGCTTCCCCCGCGCGCTCAACGCCACCTTCGTCGCCCGGGAGGTCTTCGCCGCGCGCGACGCCGAGCCGGTCGGCTGAGCCTCACCCGGTCGCCCGGGGAGGCCCTCTCGGCGCCGAGAAAACGACGTCGACGAGCCGCCGGAGCGACGAGCGGACCCTCGTCGAGCACGTCCTGCGGTCCGTCGCGCCGCCCGGGACCTGACGGTTTCACCCGTGGCGCCGCGCCGGCGACCGTGGCGGCACTGTGAGACTGCGCGGATGCGCGCTCCTCGGCCGGTGATCCTGGCGCTCGCCGCCGCCCTCCTCCTCGGCGGGTGCGGCCTGCTCGGGCTCGGCCCGTCGCCGAAGAGCACCTCCGTCGACGCGGACGGCGCGACCGTCGCCGTGGACTGGAAGGACTACCCGGCGACCGAGGGGACGGACGCGGAGCAGCTGCTCGAGGCTCCCGACCAGGCGGAGCCGGAGGCGCCCGCCCGGCAACTCGTGCTCGACCTCCGCGCCGCGGTCCAGGAGGCGGGCGGCGTGGCGCTCGCGGCGGAGCGGCCCGAGGCCTCGTGGTTCGACGACGAGGACTGGTTCACGGAGGAGGGCAACGGGTACGGAGGGGCGTCCATGCTCGCCACGGTGAACTGCTGCCGGCTCGCGAGCACGCAGGTCCCGGACCTTCAGCAGTGGCAGCGGATCGTCGACGCCGCGAGCGAGGTGACCGAGAAGGCCGGGCTGGGGCCGACGGAGCTGGAGACCGACTCCGAGTCGATGGCCGCCGACCCCGCCTGGCGCGAGGAGTACCACGACCGGTTCTGCACCGTCGAGGGCGGGGGGTGCTGGTGGTGGTCGGCCGTGGCGTCCGACGGCTACCGGTGGATCACGCTCGACATCCAGGACGCGTCGCTCGACCCGACGGGTCGCGGTGTCGACGAGGCCGAGGAGATCGACCTCCCGGTGGCGTCGATCAGGCTCGAGTACGGCGCCACCGTGGTGCGCGCCGGGATGAAGGCCGAGTTCGAGGGCGCGATCGCGCCGTTCCGGGGGCTCGAGCGGCCGGCGTCGACGCGGTCCGACTGACGGCGTCCCGGTCCCGGGTGGGGCGGCCGCCTCCTGTCGTCGCGGGCAGGCCTGGGAAGAATGTACCTTTTTTGTGGTATAAACGTGACTCGACGGCCCTGTTGACCGGCGCGCTGCGCCGCGCCCGGAGGAACCCCGACGCCTCGTCTCGTCGGCGCGCACTCGCGAGAGTTCCCGCTGGTCCCGTCACCGACTCGCCGGCCCCTCCGTGCGCCGGCGCCCGCACGCCCTGACCGTGGCGCGACGCCATGCGCCCTGGTCAGGGCCGCTGACGACCGGAAGGAGCTCCGTGCTGTCGATCCAGCCGGCACGGTACGCGCTGCCCTGCGCGTGCCGCCCCGCCTGTCCCCGACGAGTCCCGCCCGCTTAGCTGCCGTTCCCGCTTCCCCGTCCCTCCGGGCCTTCAGCAGGCTCCGGGTCCCTGACGAAAGAGTGAGAACACCTTGGGCAACCTGCAACACATCCCTGGACCGATCGTGGTCCTCATCCTGCTGCTGTTCTTCGGCGGCAGCTTCTACATGTCGGTCCGCATCAGCCGGAAGAAGGAGAACGCCGACGGCTACATGACGGGCGGCGGCAAGGTCGGCTTCGGGATCTCCGCGGCGTCGATGACCGCCACCTGGATCTGGGCGTCGTCGATGTACGCCTCCGCGACGTCCGGCTACACCTATGGTCTGTCGGGCCCCATCCACTACGGGCTCTGGGGCGCCCTGATGATCCTGCTCATCTACCCGTTCGGGCGCCGGATCCGCGCCGTCGCGCCGCGCGCGCACACGATCGCGGAGGTGATGTTCGCCCGGCACGGCCGCTCGAGCCAGCTCATGCTCGCCGGGTCCAACGTGCTCGGCAGCGTCATCAGCCTCACGTCCAACCTGATCGCCGGCGGCGCCCTGGTCGCCATGCTGACGCCCTACACGTTCACGCAGGGCATCGTCGCCATCGCGGCCGGCGTGCTCCTGTACACGCTCTGGTCCGGGTTCCGGGCGTCGGTCCTCACCGACTTCGCCCAGGTGGTGGCCCTGCTGGGCGCGGTCGTCGTCATCATCCCGGTGGTGTTCTTCGCCGCCGGCGGGCCCGGCCTGTTCGAGACCGGCGCCGCGAACCTCACCGCCCAGCAGAAGGACTTCTTCTCCTCCGACGCGTTCTTCAACCAGGGTGCCCCGTACATCGCGGCCGTCCTGGCCTACGCGATCGGCAACCAGACGATCGCCCAGCGGCTCTTCGCGGTCCGTGAGGACCTCATCAAGAAGACGTTCGTCACCGCGACGTTCGGCTACGGCGCGACGATCATCGGCGTCGGCATGCTCGGCGTCATCGCGCTGTACGCGGGCATCGAGCCCCTCGGCGGGGACGTGAACAACCTCGTCCCGCAGATGGCCGCGACCTACCTGAACCCGCTGCTCCTGTGCCTGTTCTTCGTGATGATCATCGGGTCGCTCTCGTCGACGGCGGACTCCGACCTCACGGCGCTCGCGTCGATCGCCATGGCGGACGTCTACGGGCAGAACGTCGCGGGCAAGAAGCGTGCCGACCCGCGGACCATGATCCTCGTCGGCCGGGTCACGATGGTCGTCGCGATCGCCGCGGGCCTGGTCTTCGCCGGCGCCCGGTTCAACATCCTGGACCTGCTCGTGTTCGTCGGAGCGATGTGGGGCGCGCTCGTGTTCCCCGTCATCGCGAGCTTCTACTGGGACCGGGTCACCAACGTCGCCTTCAGCGCGGCGGTGGTCGCAGGCCTCGCCGTCTTCCTGCCGGTGCGCTTCTCGTGGGTGGACCTCTCCGGCGGGCTGGGCATCGCGTCGGACGTCCTGGCCACGCTCGGCATCGGGGTCGTGCTCGGCCTGATGGCCTTCGGCTTCTTCGGCACGCGGGTCGCGCTCGTCGTCGGGGTGGTCGCCACCGTCGCGGCCGCGCCCTTCACGATCGGGTTCCTGCACACCTACCCGGTGCTGTCGGGGTCGCTCGTGGCCTATGCGGCCAGCACGGTCGTGTGCGTCGCCCTGACGCTGCTGAGCAAGGACCGGTTCGACTTCGCCCTGATCAAGGAGCGCACCGGCGACTTCGACATGGAGCCGGCGGCCACGGGCCGTCCGGCCGACGAGCCGCGCCGGGGCGAGCCCGTCGCGGCGGGAGAGGGGATCTCATGACGTTCCTGCTGACGGTGTACGTGCTCGTCTGGCCAGTCGTCGTGGCCGGCGTGCTCTTCGTGATCAGCCGAGCGTTCTACCGCGAGCTGCGCCAGGCGAAGGCCGAGGGGCGCAGCGTGATCTAGCGACGACGCGGCGAACGGCCGCCCCGCCCCGATGCACGGGGCGGGGCGGTGTGCCGATCAGGCGCGCTCGGTCGTGCCGGCGATCGCCGCGGCCGGCTCGCGGGCCGGCAGCTCGTTCCGCCGAGCCAGCCCACCCAGCCACGCGAGGCTGGGCTTGGGCGTGCGCTCGAAGGTCCGCCGGTCCACGGCGACCAGGCCGAAGGTGGGCGCGAACGAACCCCACTCGTAGTTGTCCAGCAGCGACCAGTGCAGGTAGCCGAACACGCGGCAGCCGTCGTCGACCGCCGAGGCCAGCCCGGCCAGCGCCCCCGTCGTGTACGCGATCCGTCGCTCGTCGTCCGACGTCGCGATGCCGTTCTCCGTCACGATCATCGGCAGCCCGCCGGTGACGCGGTGCGTGTGCTGCAGCGCGTGGCCGAGGGCATGGGGGTAGTACTCCCACCCCGTCAGGGTGACGTCGGTGCCCTCGGGCCACGGCTGGGGGCCGTAGCCGCGGGCGTCGTCGGTGGGGCCGATGACGGTGCGCAGGTAGGCCTGGACGCCGATGAAGTCGTCGCCGCAGGCGTGCTCGAGGTAGAAGTCCTCGCGCCAGTACTGCCACGTGTCGCGCTGGGCCTCCCAGCCGGGCACGGCCTGGTAGTCCTGGTTGGCGACGGTCCAGCCGACCTGGACGCCGGGGATCTCCTGGTGGAGCACGTCGACGGCGGCGTGGTGGGCGGCCGCGATGGCGCGGGCGAGCTCGGGGTCGGGCTCGTCGGGCACGTTGACGCCGGTGCCGGTGTCGACGGTGGACTCGGCGTTGACCACGAGCATGTTCGGCTCGTTGATGGTCACCACCCAGCGCACGTCGCCGAGGATGCTCGCCGCGGTGCGGGCGTAGCGCGCGAAGACGTCGGCGCTGTCGGGCGCCTGCCAGCCGCCGCGCTCGCGCCACCAGCGCGGGAACGTGAAGTGGTGCAGCGTGACGAACGGCTCGACGCCGTGGGTGCGGCAGGTGTCGATCATGCGGCGGTAGTGGGCGAGCTGGGCGTCGGAGACGACGCCCTCCTCGGGCTCGATGCGGGCCCACTCCAGCGAGAACCGGTAGGTGGTCAGGCCGGCCTCGGCCAGCAGCGCGATGTCCTCGCCGAAGCGGTGGTAGGAGTCGCAGGCGTCGCCGGACGGCTCGCGCACGGTGGCCCGCGGGTGGTACTCGTCGGCCCAGTTCGTGGTGTTGGTGTTGCCGCCCTCGATCTGGTGCGCGGCGGTCGCGGCGCCCCACAGGAAACCTGCGGGCGCGGGCACGGTGGTGGTCATTTGATCCCTGTCATGGTGATGCCCTGGATGAAGTGCTTCTGCATGGCGACGAACAGCACGAGCACGGGGAGGACGATGAGGAACGAGCCCGCCATCTGCAGGCCGTACTCCGCCCCGTGGTTCCCGGCGTCCGAGGAGAACAGCGCGAGGGACACGGGCAGCGTGTACATCGAGTCGTCCTGGGAGATGATCAGCGGCCACAGGAAGCTGTTCCACGACCCCATGAACGTGAAGATCGCCAGGGTCGCGAGGGGTGCCTTGCACAGCGGCAGCACGATCCGGAAGAAGATCCGGAACTCGCCGGCGCCGTCGATCCGGGCGGCGTCGAGCAGCGAGTCGGGGATCTCCAGCATGAACTGCCGCATGAGGAAGACGCCGAACGCGCCGACGAGGCCCGGCAGGATGAGCCCCCAGTACGTGTTGACCATGCCGAGGCGGGCCACGAGCACGAACTGCGGGATGAGGGTGACGATGCCCGGCACGAACATCGTGGCGAGCACGACCGTGATGAGCGCCTTCTTGCCCGGGAACTCCAGCTTGGCGAGCGCCCAGCCCACCATCGAGCAGAACAGCAGGGTGCTGGCGACGGCGACGACGGCGAGCAGCACGGAGTTGAAGAACGGCCGGGAGATGTCGAAGTCGAACAGCCACGACCGGAAGTTCTCCAGCGTGGGGTTCACCGGCCACCAGGTGACCGGCCGGGACATGATCTCGGCCTTCGTCTTGAACGCGCCCAGCACCATCCAGACGAACGGCAGCAGCGTGAACGCGAGCCCGATCGACAGGACGGTGAGGACGGCGAGGTTGCCCCAGCGCACCGGCTTGCGGCGGCGACGGGGGGTGGCGGGGACGTCGGCCCGGGGCTCGACGTCGGGCGGGGTGATCACAGCGGTCATGGGTCAGGTCCTCTGCCGGAAGAACCGGAACTGGATGATGGCGAAGATGCCGATGAGGACGAACAGCACGTAGGCGCCTGCCGACCCGACGGCGTAGTTGCCGTACTTGAACTGGTTGTAGACCTGCAGGGCGATCGACGTGGTCGACTCCAGCGGTCCGCCGTTCGTCATCACGAAGGGCTCGTCGAAGAACTGCATGAACCCGGTGGTCGTGAGGATCGCGTTGAGCAGGATCGTCGGCATCATGATCGGGATCGTGATCCGGAAGAAGCTCTGGACCGGGTTCGCGCCGTCGACCGAGGCGGCCTCCTTGACCTCCTGGGGGATGCCCTGGAGGCCCGCGAGGAAGATGACCATCGTGGAGCCGAGGCTGCGCCACACGGCCATGACGGTCAGCGCGAACAGCGCCGTGCGGGTGTCCGACAACCAGTGGGGGCCGTCGATGCCCACCCACCCCAGCATCGTGTTGATGACGCCGGTGTTCTGGTACATGATCCGCCACACGATGGCGACGGCGACGATCGTCGTGACGACCGGCGTGTAGTACCCGACGCGGAAGAAGGCGGCCGCCCGCTTGCCGAGCGAGTTGAGCAGGACGGCGAGCACCAGCGACAGGAACAGGCTGAGCGGCACGCCCACGGCCACGAAGAGCAGCGTGTTGCGCAGCGCCTTGAGGAACGACGTGTTCGTCAGCACGGTCACGAAGTTCTCGAGCCCGACGAAGTTGACGGCGAACGGGCTCCGGATGTCCCGCGCGTGCATGTCGGTGAACGACATCCCGAACGAGCTGATGAGCGGGATCAGGCCGAAGATCCCGAAGGTCACGACGAACGGCGTGACGAACAGCCAGGCGACGGCCGCCGTCCGGCGGCGCCGGGCGGACAGGGAGACGGTCTTCCCTGTCCGCCGCGGCGTCGTCGGTGGTGCCGTGGTGGTGGCGGTCACCACCCGAACCCGAGGGAGTCCGCCTGGGTCTGGATCTCCTTGGCGGCGGCCGCGGAGGTCATCTCGCCGTTGGCGACGCGCTCGGAGTAGGTGCCGATGAGGTCGGAGATCTGCGACCACGCCGGGTAGCGCGGCGTCTCGATCGTGTGCTGCATCTGCTCCTTGACCACCGCGGTCACCGGGTTGTCGGTGATGGCCGGGTAGTCGGCGGCGGAGATGTTGGCGGGGAACTCACCGTTGAGGTCGTACCACTTCTGCTGCTGCTCGGGCTTGCCGAGCCACGACAGGAAGGACCAGGCGGAGTCCTTGTTGTCGGAGTCCGCGAAGACGCCGAGGTTGCCGCCGCCGATGTACTGGTCGTTGTTGCCGCCGGGGCCGGTCGGCGCCACGGCGTAGCCCACCGAGTCCATGGTGAAGTCCTTGGGCGCCGTCTTGCCGTCGATCGCGTCCTGGTAGACGTCGAGCATCCACGGGCCCGAGATGAACATCGGGGTGCCGCCGTTCTCGAACGTGGCGTCGGAGTCGCCGCCGTCGATCGGGGCCTCCTTGCGCTGGAAGAAGCCGGCGTAGTAGTCGAGCGCCTGGATGAACTCCGGGGTGTCGATCGTCCACCCGTCCTCGTCGGCCATCGCGCCGCCCGCCTGGGAGACGAACGGCACGACGACCTGCGCCGGGGTCTCGACGGGTCGCGGCAGGCTGATGCCGTACGTGCCGCCCTTGCGGTCCTGGAACGCCTTCGACATCGCCTGCATCTCCTCCCACGTGGTGGGGGCCTTGAGGCCGAGGTCGGCGGCGATGTCCTTGCGGTAGAAGAGGAAGCGCGTCTCGACGTACCAGGGCATGCCGTAGCGGGCGTCCTCGCCGGTCGCGGAGGCGATGGAGGCGGGGTAGAAGTCGTCCGGGTCGTAGACGCCGTCCGGGACCTCGTCGAGGGCGCCCGTGCCGATGACGGCGGACGTCTGGTCGGCGCCGGCCATGATGATGTCCGGCCCGGTGCCGGCCGCCGCGGCGGTCTGGACCTTGGTGAGGATCTGGTCCCAGGGGACGTCGGTGACCTTGATCGAGGCGTCGGGGTTGTCGGCGAGGAACGGCTCGGCCAGCTTCTTGAGGTTGTCGGCGTGGCCGTCCGCGGTCCAGATCTCGATCTCGCCCGTGGCCTTGCCGGAGATCGGGGCCGCGTCGGCGCCGTCGGCGGAGGCGGCGTCGTCGCTGCGGCCGCAGCCGGTGGCGAGGAGGGCGACGCCGAGCGCGGCGGCGGTGAGCGTGGTGAAGCGCGTGGTGCGCATGATCACTCCTTCGTGATTTCGAACGCCTTCGCTCGAAATTTCGAGCGCTCAGGGCGAAACAGCGGGAGGAGAGTAGGGCTCGGGCGGGGGCGTGTCTAGTCGCTCTCGCCAGGTCATGACGGGTCGCACCAGGTCACAACAGCGTCATGACGGGGTCAGGGCGCACGGTCGGGGTTCCCGTACGATGTCGGCGAGCGATCCTGAGTTTCCGAAATCATCGCCCTGAGGTGTGAACCAATGACGATCCCCCTCGCCGTCGTCGCCGCCGCGGCCGGAGTGTCCGTGCCCACGGTGTCGAAGGTGCTCAACTCGCGCCCCGACGTCTCCGAGGCCACCCGCGGCCGCGTGACCGAGGTGCTCAAGCAGCACGGGTACGCCGTCCGGCGCCCGACGCCCCGCATCACCGGGCTGCTGGACGTCTGGATCATCAACCTCGAGGGCGCGTGGGCGGAGACGGTGGTGCGCGGCGCGGCCGCCGCGGCCCGGCGCCACGGCAAGGACCTCGTGCTGACCGTCGGACCCGACCCGGACGACTGCGACCGCTGGGTGCGCCACGCGCTCGGGCGCGGCACGGACGGGCTGCTCAGCGTCGTCGCCGTGCCGAGCGCCAAGGTCCGCGCGGCGCTCGCGGAGGCGGGCGTCCCGCTGGTCGCGGTCGACCCGCTGCGCCGCCCGCCCGAGGGCACGCTGTCCATCGCGTCGACCAACTTCCAGGGCGCGTTCGACGCGACCCACCACCTGCTCGGCCTCGGGCACACGCGCGTCGCCACGATCACGGGCTCGCTCGACCAGGACAACGCCATCGCGCGCCTCGCCGGCTACCGCGCCGCGATGCTGCAGGCGGGGGTCTCCGTCGACGACGACCTGGTGATCCGCTCCCGCTACGGCATCAACGAGGGGTACGCGGCGGCGCAGGCGCTGCTGGCCCTCGACGACCGCCCGACGGCGGTGTTCGCGTCGAGCGACGACACCGCGCTCGGCGCGATCCGCGCCATCCGCGACGCGGGCCTGCACGTGCCCGACGACCTGTCCGTCATCGGGTTCGACGACGTGCCCTACGGGCGCTGGACGGACCCGCCCCTGACCACCATCCGGCAGCCGCTGGCGCAGATGGGCGAGGCCGCCGTCGACATGCTCGTGCGCACCCGCGAGGACCCGAGCGCCATCCCGCGCACCGAGCTGGCGACGAGCCTCGTCGTGCGGTCGTCGACGGCGCCGGGCTGACCCGGCCCGCGCGGCTCGCGGGCGTCGCGGGGCTCAGGGCTCCGCGTGCTCCAGCGCCTCCTCGGCGCGCGCGGGGCTGCCCTCGGCGAGGCCGCGCTCGATCGCGCCGCGGGTCGCGACCAGCAGCCCGACGCCGACGAGGCACACGACCACCTCGGTCACGGTGAGCGCCCAGACGATGCCGGGCAGCCCGAACCAGAGGTTGCCGAGCAGCACGACGGGGACGAACAGCACGCCCTGCGACACGGACATGACGACGGCGGGCACGGAGCGGCCGGTCGCCTGGAACAGCGACGTGAGCAGCCCGGCGAACCCGTTGGCGACCATCGCGACGAGCTGCGCGGTGAGGATCGTGGCGCCGATCGTCAGGACGGCGGGGTCGGCGACGAACGCGGTGACGACCTGGTCGCGGACCAGGAAGACGGCGACGGCGAAGAACAGCCCGACGCCGCCCACGGTGAGGGCGGACACGCGCAGGGCCGCGGCGAGGCGTCCGCGGTCGCCCTTGCCGTAGGCGTAGGCGAGCAGCGGCAGGACGCCGAGCGTCACGCCCATGAGCAGGAACTCGGGCACCTGCGCGATCCGGACGGCGACGCCCATCGCGGCGAGCGGGCCGTCGCCGTACGCGGCGGCGAGGTTGTTGAGCACCAGCGAGGTGACGATGAGGAACGACGCCTGCAGCAGCTCGCCCACCCCGACGCCGAGCACGGGCCGCAGCACCGCGGGCGACAGGGTGAACCAGCGCGGGGCGAGGCTCATGTGGGCGCTGTGCCGCGTCAGCCAGGCGGCGAACCAGGCGACGACGGCGAGGTTCGACAGGCCGGTCGCGAGGGCCACGCCGGCGACGCCCCAGTGCAGGACGAGCACGAAGACGAGGTCGAGGGCGAGGTTCGCCACCGTGGAGCCGATCAGGGCGGACATCACCTGGCGCGACGCGCCCTCGGCCCGCACCAGCTGCTCCAGGCAGAACGCCGCCGCGAGCACGGGGACGAAGGCGAGCATCACGGCGACGTAGGTGCTGGTCGCGGCCGCGGTGGCGGCGTCGGCCCCGAGGAGCGTGACCAGCGGCTGCAGCAGCAGGAGCCCGGCGACGCCGAGGACGGCGCCGGCGACGACGGAGCCCCAGAGCGCGAACGAGGAGACGTGCCGGATCTTCGTGGCCTCGGCGGGGTCGTTCTCGGCCGCGCCGAGCAGCCGGGCCACGAGCGCGCCGCCGCCGACGCCGAAGACGCCCCCGACGGCCATGACCAGGCCGAGGACCGGGGTGCCGAGCGTGACGGCCGCGAGCAGGGTGTTGTCGTGCAGGGAGCCGACGACGCCCGCGTTGACGACGTTGTAGACGGCGCCGACGATCATCGCGGCGGCCATCGGCACGCACAGGTGCACGAGGGCGCGGACGATCGGCGCGGACGAGAGGTACCAGCGGTCGCTGCCGACGGCGTCGGGCGGCGTGGTGGCGGGGGGCGTGGGGGAGGTGAGGTCGGTGGTGCTCATGGCTGCTCCTCTCCGGGCAGGCCGGAGCGCACGCCGACGGGAGCCGGCGCGGCAGGGTGGGACGGGCAGGGGTGGGTCAGGGCATGACGGCGTGGGGGCGCGGCGGCGCCTGCGGGGTCAGTCCCGGGTGGGCTGCGGGAGCTCCGCGGCGATCTTGGTGAGCAGGGCGCGCAGGGTGGCGCGCTCGTCGCCGTCGAGCGGGGCGAGGATCGAGTCGTCGGCGGCGGACATGGCGTCCGCGAACCCGGCGATGAGCGCGGCGCCGGCGGGGGTGGGGTGGACGCGCTTGACGCGCGCGTTGTCGGGCGCCGTGCGGCGCTCGACGAGGCCGCGCTGCTCGAGCCCCTTGAGGAGGCTCGTGACGGACGCGGGGCTGGTGCGGCTCACCTGGGCGATGTCGCGCTGGATGGCGCCGGGGTTCTGGGCCAGGTAGCCGAGGACGAAGGCCTGCTCGTGGCTGAGCTCGCGCTCGCGGACCCAGTCCTCGGCGGCCTTGCGCTGCGCCCAGCCGATCCAGCGGACGAGCTCGAGGCTGCTGGTGGGCACGGGCTGCTCGGTCATGATGTGAACTCTAACGATTAGAGGTCTAACTGTCAACGGGTGTCGCGCCCGGCGCCCGGAGGATCGCGACGAGGTTGACCCCGAGGCCCACGAGGAGCACGCCGATCACGGGGGCGAGGAGCGCGGCGCCGAGGTCGGGCCCGGTGGCCAGCAGGTCCCAGCGGCCGACGGCGACGGTGCCGCAGAGCAGCGCCCAGAGCACGGTCTCGAGCGCCCGGAGCCGCTCGTCGGCGCGCAGGTGGAAGCCCGCGGCCATGAGCGTGACGACGGCGAGGCCGCCGGCGGCGAGGGGCGTGACCCACGGGAGGCGCCCCAGCAGCGGGGGGAGCACGAGCGCGAGCGACCCGGCGATCTCGGCGGCGCCGATCAGCGCCGTGAGCGGGCGCGGAAGGGCGTCGAAGCCGGCCCAGCGGTCGAGGCCGCGGCCCAGCACCTTGGGCAGGCCCGCGAACAGGAAGAGCAGGGCGAGCACGAGCTGTGCGGCCCCGAGGGCGATGGCGAGCATGACGTTCCTTCCGTCGGCGGCCGGCGGCCGCCGGTCGTTCCGGGAGGGGACGGGCGGCGCGCCGGTTCCGTGACACCGGGCCCGGCGCCGCCGCCCGTGGCGCGCCCGTCACGTTCGCGAGGGCGGGATCGTCCAGTCTGCATGGGAGTCATCGAGGACGGCGCCGCGCGGGTCGCGGCCGCGTCGCGCGCCGACCGCGCCTACCTGCGCGCCGTCGCGGACCGGATCCTGGCCGACCCGGCCGAGGCGGAGGACGCCGTGCAGGACGCGTTCGCGCGGCTCGCCGCGCAGGACGTCGAGCAGATCCGCGACCTGCGCGCCTGGCTGGTCGTCGCGGTGCGGAGGCTCGCCCTCGACCGGGTGCGCTCGGCCCGGTCCCGCCTGTCGGCGCCGCGCGAGCCCGCCTGGCAGGGGTTCGACGGCGCCGCCGACGTCGCCGGCCCGGCCGACCGCGTCACGCTGGACGACGAGGTCCGCCGGGCCCTCGCCGTCGTGCTCGACCGCCTCACGCCGGGGGAGCGCACCGTCTTCGTGCTGCACGACGTGTTCGGGGTCCCCTTCGACGACGTCGCCGAGGTGGTGGGGCGCACCGCCGTCGCGTGCCGGCAGCTCGCCAGCCGCGCCCGGCGCGCGGTCCGCACCGCCGGGCGGGCGGCGGGCACCGCCCTCGCGGACCCCGTGCCCGCGGACCCGGCGCTGCACGACGTCGTCGACCGGTTCGTCGCGGCCTGCGACGGAGGCGACCTCGGCGCCCTCGTCCGCACGCTGCACCCGGACGTGGCGGGCTGGGCGACGTGGCGCGGCGAGCGCGTCGGTTCCGACGTCGGCGCGGCGCGCGTGGCGGCCCGCACGCTGGTCCACCTCGGCCCGGGGTCGGGCTGGACGCTGGCCCCGCTCCGGCGGGGGGAGGAGGCGGTGGTGCTGGCGGTGCAGGACGGCGAGCCCGTGGCCGTGGTCCGCCTGCTGGTGGCCGACGGGCGGATCGCCGCCGTCCACTCGGTGCTGCTGCGGCCTCCGTACTAGCGGTCGCGCTCGACGGCGCGGTCGAGGGCGTCCACCTCGGACCGGTCGCCGAGGATCTCCCAGCGCTGCAGCGAGAACGGGACGTTGCCGTTGCCCCACACGCGGTCGTGCAGGTCGCGGAAGCGGAAGGCGTCGCCGTCGCGGGCGATGACGTCGGCGGCCAGGCGCAGGAGCTGCTGCTTGCCCACGTGGTACGACATCGCGAGCCCCGGGGTGTTGAGGTAGGCGGCGCACTCCTCCTGCGCGGTCGTGCGGTCCATGGGGACGGTGCGGACGAAGAGGTCGACGGCGTCGGCGAGGGTGAGGTCGCCGGTCGCGAGGGAGACGTCGACGACGACGCGCAGGCAGCGCAGCCGGTTGAAGTTGTGCACCACGGTCTGGGAGTGGGGGGCGTCGTCGAACAGGCCGGCGAGCAGCATCAGCTCCTCGTTGTAGAAGGCGATGCCCTCGTTGGCGGCGGAGTCGACGTAGCGGCGCCGGATCGGGTCCGGGTGCGCGTGCGTGAGGGCGAGCTGCTTGTAGTGCGCGCCCTCGTGGACGATGCCGAGCCGCGGGTCGCGCGCGGCCGCGGCGTCGAAGTACTGCAGATCGGGACCTGGCTGCGGCTTGTAGGTGACGCCGTCCTGGTCGAGCCGGTGCTCGTCGGTGAGGTCGTCGTTGACGCCGAGGAAGCGCAGCGGCTCCAGGGACGCGGGCAGCGGCCGCGACAGGTAGCGCCGCAGGGTGGGCGGCTGACTGAGCAGGTCCTCGCGCTCCAGGAAGTCGCGCGTGCGGTCCTCGAGCGCCGCGGCGCGGGCGCACTGGGCGTCGACGTCGGCATCGAGCGGCGCCTCCGGGACGTCGCGGTGCCGGTGCCGGGTGACGGTCTCGGCGACGACGGCGCGCGCGTGGTCCTGACGGGCGGCGCGGACGAGCTCCTCGGGCTCCTCGGCGATCAGCGCGACGTGCCGCAGGAACCACACGAACTGCTCGCGGCCCACGGGCCGGGACGGCTCGAACGTCCCCATCCGCTCCTGCAGCCAGGTGCGGAGGCCGGCGAGCGCGGCCCCGGCCGCGGGCGCGGCGTCGCGCAGGGCGGCCAGCACCCCGGGGTCGACGACGCCGTCGAGCCCGTCGACGGACGCGGCGAAGCGCCGCTCGATGTCGGCGAGGTCACCCGCGGCCACGACGGCGAGGTCGGCCACGGCGCCGCCGGCCAGGTTGGCCAGCGCCAGGTCGACCCGCGCCGGGATGCCACGGGCCACGGCGAGCAGGGCGTCCTGGACCTCCGCGGGGTACGGGGGAGGCGGCAGGAGCAGGTCGAACCACGGCCCGAGCACCTGCCCGAGCAGGAAGACGGGGTCGTGCTCCCAGCTGCGCAGGACGTCGAGGTCCCAGCGGCCGCGCGCGAGGACCGCGCCGAGCAGCCGGTGGTCGACCTGCACGGCGACGTCCTCGCCCGACACGTCGAGGGCCCGCAGCCGGGCCTCGAGGGCCGCGCGCTGCGCGCGCGTCTCCGCGACGTCGGACGGCGCGAAGAGCGGCACCCAGGCGGGCGGACGCGGGGTGCGTGGGATGTCGTCGGAGGGGCGGAACCCGCGCGACGTGCTCCACGCCGCCACGTCCGCACCGAGCTGCTGGAGGTCCTCGGCGATGGTCATGGGCCCCATCATCCCGCGTCCTCCGAGCGCACCGTGCCGTGATCTGACACGGTGTCACCTGGTGGCGGCGCCGGGCCGCCGCGCGCGAGGCGAGAGGTGGAGCATGGGAGCAGGGACGGCCGACGACCCGACGAGCGGGACCGCGGGAGACGTCGAGCCCGCGGTGGACGACCGCGCCCACGCGCACCGGTGGCGCGCGCTGGTCGTGCTGTCGGTGGCGCTGTCGATGGTGGTCATCGACGGCACCATCGTGGCGGTCGCGATGCCGGACATCGTCGCGGACCTGAGCCTGGGCCTCAGCGAGGCGCAGTGGGTGAGCGCGTCCTACGCCGTCGTGCTCGCCGGGCTGCTGCTGTCGGCGGGGCGGCTCGGCGACCGGCTCGGGCGCCGTCGCCTGCTGGTCGTGGGCGTGGCCGCGTTCCTCGTCGGGTCGCTGCTCTCGGCGGCGGCCGACGACGGCGGCACGCTCATCGGGGGCCGCCTGGTGCAGGGCCTGGGCGCCGCGGCGATCCTGCCCACCACCCTCTCGACGGTGAACGCCACCTTCCGCGGCAAGGACCGTGCCGCGGCGTTCGGGGTGTGGGGCGCGGTGATCTCGGGGGCGGCCGCGATCGGACCCCTGGCCGGCGGCTGGCTCACGACGTCGTTCACCTGGCCGTGGATCTTCCTCGTCAACCTGCCGATCGGCGTCGCCGTCGTGGTGGGCGCGTACCTGTGGGTCCCCGAGACGCGCACCACGGTGACCGCGCCCGGCCTGGACGTGGACGGGCTGCTGCTGTCGGGGCTCGGCTTCGGAGCGCTCGTCTTCGGCCTCATCGAGGGGCAGACGCTCGGCTGGTGGGCGCCGAAGACCGACTTCGAGGTCCTCGGCCTGACCTGGCCGGCCTCGGCGCCCGTGTCGCCGGTGCCGGTGCTGCTCGCGCTCGGGGTGGCGCTCCTGGTGCTGTTCGTCGTGTGGGAGCGGCACCGCGCCCGGGTCGGCCGCTCGGCGCTGCTCGACCTCCGGCTGTTCCGCATCGCCACCTTCCGCTGGGGCAACGTCGCCGCGACCGCCGTCGCCGTGGGGGAGTTCGGCATCATCTTCGTGCTGCCGCTGTTCCTCGTGAACGTGCTCGCCCTCTCGACGATGGGCGCCGGGCTGGTGCTCGCGGCGATGGCGATCGGCGCGTTCCTCTCCGGCGCGTCGGCCCGGCACCTCGCCGCGCGGGTGGGCGCGCCGCTCGTCGTCGTCATCGGGCTGGTGCTCGAGGTCGTGGGGGTCGTCGCCGTCGCGCTCGTCGTGACGCCCACCGTCTCACCGTGGCTGCTCGCGCTCGTCCTCGTCGTGTACGGCGTCGGGCTGGGGCTGGCGTCCGCGCAGCTCACGAGCACGACGCTCGCGCAGGTGCCGCCCGCGGAGTCCGGCCAGGGGTCGGCGACGCAGTCCACCGTGCGGCAGGTCGGGTCGGCCCTGGGCACCGCCCTGGTCGGGACGGCGCTCGCGGTCCTGCTGTCGACGACGGTGCCCGCCTCGCTCGACGGCCAGGGGCTGCCCGACGCCCAGGTGACCCAGCTCGCCGACGCCACCAGCGGGTCCGCGGGCAACGTCATCTCCGGTCTGCGCGCCCAGGGCACCGACGGGAAGCTCGGCGACCAGGGCCCCGCGGTGGTCGACGCGCTCTCCCTGGGCTTCGCCGACGCGACCCGCGGCTCGCTGCTCGTGGCCGGCGTGTTCCTGCTGCTCGGCCTGGCCGCCTCGCTCGCCGTCGTGCGCGCGTCGCGACGGCTCGGCGACGTCGGGGCCGACGACTGAGCCCGCCGGCGCCCGGGCGGCTCCCGCCCGGCGCGCGGGGCTACGCCCCCGGCCGCGTGCGCTCGTGGATCGCGTCGAGGTGGGCGCGCAGCGCGGGCGGCCCGTGCACCTCGAAGGCGCAGTCGAGCGCCAGCAGCCGCAGCGCGAGCCACTCGACGGTGTCCGCCGCGCTGCGCCAGCGGGTGTCCTCGCCCTCGGCGGCGAGGTCGCCGTCGCCGAGGTGGTCGCGCAGCCGGGCGCGGGCGTCGTCGAGAGGCAGGCGCAGCGTGACGTCGGCCCGGGCCGTGGGCGCCAGCGCGCGCTCGCTCGCCTCGAGGTGGGCCAGCACGTCCGGCGCGGCCAGGTCGTGACGCGAGCGAGCACCGGTCGCGCGCGGGGCGCGGACCCGGTCGGCGCGGAACGTGCGCCAGTCGTCGCGGTCGAGGTCGAACGCCACGAGGTACCAGCGCCGGTGCACGACGACCAGCTGCTGCGGCTCCACGTGCCGCGGCCCGTGCCGCCCGTCGCGGGTCTCGTACTCCAGCCGCACGCGCTCGCGGTTGGCGGCCGCGGCCGCCAGCACGGTGAGGACGTCGGGGTCGACGGCGCTCGCGGGCCGGTCCCCGGACATCGCCGCCGCGCCGAGCGTGCGCACGCGGTGCCGCAGCCGGGGCGGGAGCGAGCGGCTCAGCTTGGTCAGCGCGCGGACCCCCGCGTCGTCGAGCCCGGGCAGGCCGTGGGCGGCGACCGTGCGCAGGCCGAGAGCGACGGCCACCGCCTCGTCGTCCTCCAGCAGCAGCGGTGGCATCGACGCGCCCGCGACCAGCCGGTACCCGCCGTGGGCGCCGAGCGTCGCCTCGACGGGGTAGCCCAGCTCGCGCAGCCGGTCGACGTCGCGCCGCACGGTGCGGTGCGTGACGCCGAGCCGGTCGGCGAGCTCGCCGCCCGACCACGTGCGGGCGGTCTGCAGCAGCGACAGCAGCGAGAGCAGGCGGGAGGTGGGTCCGGGCACGCCCCCATCCTGCCCGCTATCGAGGACAGGAACGGTCCTCATTGCCGCCTAGCGTGGCCGGCACAGCGTCACCCCACCCGAGAGGACACCGTCATGACCGCCACGCAGCACCCCGCCCCCGCCGGCTACACGAGCGTCGCCCCCTGGGTCGTCACCGACGACACCGGCGCCTTCCTCGACTTCGTGACCGCGGCGTTCGACGGCGACGAGCTCGCCCGCGTCGTCACCGAGGACGGCTCGGTCGGGCACGGCGAGACCCGCGTGGGCGACACCGTCGTGCTCGCCTTCGACCGGCGCCCCGAGTGGCCCGTCATGCCGAGCCTGCTGCGGGTGTTCGTGCCGGACGCCGACGCGGCGTTCGCGCGGGCGGCCGCGGCCGGCGCGACCGTGGTGACCGACCTCGCCGACAGCGCCTTCGGGCAGCGCGGCGGCCGGGTCAAGGACCCGTTCGGCAACGTGTGGTGGGTCGTGAGCCACGTCGAGGACGTGCCCGAGGACGTCATGTGGCAGCGGCTGCAGGACCCCTTCTACGCGGGGCAGATGCGCGTGGCGCAGGAGACCCTCGACGCCGAGCTGAGCGGCCGCGACCACGGCCGCAGCAGCGCGCCGGTGCGCTGACGGCGGTCAGCGACCCGCGAGCACCTCGTCGTAGTGGGAGTTCTCCATCACGCCGAGCACGTTGCCGAACGGGTCGACCACGGCCGCGGTGACGAACCCGGGGCCGCGCTCGACCACGTCCTGGTAGGGCGCGGCGCCCAGCTCCAGCAGGCGCGCGCGGGCGGCGCGCACGTCGTCGACCGCCCAGTAGGCGACGGCCCCCGCGACGCCGTCGGGCTGCGGGGGAGCGAAGCGCCGGTCCATGATCCCGAGCTCGTGCTGGTAGTCGCCGATGCGGAACTCGGCGTAGGCGAGGCGGTCGCCGGCCTCGCGGGCGAAGTAGGCGTCGGTGCCGAGCACCTCGGCGTACCAGTCGCGGGCGGCGGCGACGTCGTCGGCGAGGTAGGTGATGGTCGTCAGTCCGCGCAGCACGGGTGCTCCTCGGTCGAAGATGCTCTCGGGGCGAGAGGTGCAGGTCCGGACGACCTGACGAGCACCACTCTTCCGCTCAAAGTGCTCACCTACCGAGCACTTTGCGTGGCAGTCTCGGAGGATGCGCGCCGACCGGCTCATCCAGGTCCTGCTCCACCTCCAGTCGCGGCCGCGCGTGACGGCGGCGGAGCTCGCCGACGCCCTCGAGGTGTCGGTCGCGACCGCGCGCCGCGACCTCGAGGCGCTGTCCGCCGCCGGTGTGCCCGTCTACCCGCAGCCCGGCCGCGGCGGGGGCTGGTCGCTGCTCGGCGGCGCCCGCACCGACCTCACCGGGCTGACGGCGCCCGAGGCCCGCGCGCTGTTCCTGCTGGCCGGCCCCGGCACCCGCTCGTCCGACGACGCGCGGGCCGCCCTGCGCAAGCTCGTGCGCGCCCTGCCCGCCACGTTCCGCGCCGAGGCGGAGGCCGCCGCGGCGGCCGTCGTCGTCGACCG
Organism: Isoptericola sp. NPDC057559; assembly: GCF_042801555.1. Taxonomy (NCBI): domain Bacteria; kingdom Bacillati; phylum Actinomycetota; class Actinomycetes; order Micrococcales; family Promicromonosporaceae; genus Isoptericola; species Isoptericola sp. NPDC057559. The sequence continues at coordinate 52,026 of NZ_JBHVFQ010000015.1, read as the reverse complement.
GGAGCGCTGGAGCGCCGCGGACCGCGCGACCCCGCCGGCGGTGGAGGCGCTGCAGGGCGCCGTCGTCGGGCGCCGGCGGGTGCGGATCGACTACACGGGCGCGACCGGGCGGTCCTCGCGCCGCGTCGTCGACCCCTGGGGCCTCGTGGACAAGGACGGCGTCTGGTACCTCGTCGCGGGCACCGGGCGCGGGCCGCGCACCTACCGGGTGGACCGGGTCGGCGCGCTGGAGGTCACGGACGAGACCGCCGCCGTGCCCGACGACCTCGACCTGCAGGCCGAGTGGCGGCGCGTCGTCGGCGAGGTCGAGGAGCGGCGCTCCGCCACCTGGGCGACCGTGCTCGTGGCGCCGGAGCACGTCGCCGTGCTCCGCGACCAGTTCGGGCGCCACACGCGGGTCGAGGACTCGGAGGGCCGCGAGGACGGCGACGAGGACGGCGGCGACGCGGGCATGGTCCGGGTGCGCGTGGCCGCGCCGACGCCGCTCGACGTCGCCCGGCACCTGGCGGGCTGGGGGGCGCAGGCCCGCGTGCTCGGGCCGCCGGAGGTCCGCGCGGAGCTGGCCCGCCTGGGGGCGGAGCTGGTGGCGCAGCATCCGATGTTACTGTCTTCAGGACAGTAAATGTGTTCCCTCAGGAGGTCGTCCATGTCTACCACCGCACGCTTCGCCGACAAGGTCGCGCTCGTGACCGCCTCGGGCGCGGGGATCGGCGCGGCCGTCGCCACCCGGCTCGCCGCCGAGGGGGCCGCGGTCGTCGTCTCCGACGTCGACGCGGACGCCGGGGCGCGGGTCGTCGAGGCGATCACCGCGGCCGGCGGGCGCGCCGTGTTCCGGGCCGCCGACGTCAGCGACCCCGCCGCCGTGGACGCGCTCGTCGCGACCGCCGTCGAGGCGTTCGGCGGGCTCCACCTGGCGGTGAACAACGCAGGGGTCGGCACGCGGCCGACGCGCGTGCACGAGATGCCGGTCGAGGCCTGGGACCGCGCGGAGGACATCACCCTGCGCGGCACGTTCCTGTGCCTGCGCGCGGAGACCGCCCACATGGTCGCCCACGGCGGCGGCTCGATCGTCAACACCGCGTCGATCGCCGGGCTCAAGGCGTCGCCGGGCATGACGCCCTACTCGGCGGCCAAGGCCGGCGTCGTCTCGCTCACCCACGCGACGGCCCTGGAGTACGTCCGCGACGGCATCCGCGTCAACGCGGTCGCGCCCGGCGCGATCGAGACCGCCGCGCTCGCCTCGCTCCCCGCGGACGCCCGCGCCGGGTACGCCGCCGACGTGCCGATGGGCCGCCTCGGTCGCCCCGAGGAGATCGCCGCCGCCACCGCGTTCCTCCTGTCCGACGAGGCGGCCTTCGTCACCGGCGTCGTGCTGCCCGTCGACGGCGGCACGCGGATCGCATGACGGGCGCGCCGGACGCCGGGCCCGCGGACGGGCCCGCGGACGGGCCCGCGGGCGTCCCGGGCTACCGCTCGGACCTGCTCGACGCGCTGGTGCGCGTCATGGGCCTGTGGACCGGCGGGGACCTCATGTCGACGATCGCGCGCCGGGCGGGGGTCGACCTCGACGCCCCCGCGATCGTCGTCATGACGGTGCTCTGGCGGCACGGGCCCCGCCGGCCCTCCGACGTCGCCGAGCACCTGTCGACGGGAGCGTCCAACGTCAGCAAGATCCTCGGCCGCCTGGAGGCGAGGGGCCTCGTCGAACGGAGGCCGGACCCCGACGACGCCCGGGCCTCCCGCGTGCACCTCATGCCCGCGGGCGTCGACGTCGCCCGCCGGTTCGTCGAGGGCGGCGACCTCCTCGTGGACGAGCTCCTCGCCGGGTGGGACGTCGCCGACCGGCACGCGCTCGCGGGGCTGCTGCGCCGGTTCGAGGCCGCCACGGAGGACCACCTGCGCCGGTCGTGACGGCCGGGCCCGGTGCCGGGCCCGGCCGCGAGGACCGGGCCCGACGCCGGTGTCAGTCGTGGGCGGCGGCGGTCAGCGCCTCCAGCCAGTCGGCCCAGTAGCCCTTCCACTGCTCGGCCTCGGCCGCGGTGGCGATCCGCTCGTGGGTGGCGGTGAGGCGCAGCCGCCGCCCGGCCGGGTCCAGGGAGACGAGCAGGACGCCGTGCGCGCCGTCGCCGTCGGAGACGCCGAACCGCGGGCTCCGCACGCCCGGCCGCGACCTCGGGGTGAGCGTCAGGCCCGGGACGAGGTCGGCGCGGGCGTCGTCGTCGGCGAGCAGGGCGCGGAGCTGGTCCGGGTCGAGGTCGGTCAGCCGCGACCGGCTCACGGAGAACGTGCCGTCGGGCCGCTGCCCGGGCACGCGCAGCCCGGTGACGCGCTCGTAGCCCACGGTGACGGACTGCGCCCACCACCCCGACACGCCGTGCTGCTCGGCCACCCAGGCGGCGATGGCGGTGTGACCGGCGTCGCGGCCCGGGCCGGCGTCGACGAGCCCGACCCACTCGTCCCAGCCGTGGCCGGTGTTCTCGCGGACGACGTCGTCGGCCACGTCGGGCTGCGAGACCCAGGGGCGGGCACCCGGCGCCGTGCCCGGTGCGGTGGAGGGTGCGGTCCGGGCGAGGAGGGCGCGGCGCGCGGCGCCGTACTTCTCGCCGGTGCGGGTCATGCGTTCGCGGACGCGGCGCTTGAACGATTCCTGCGTGGTCATGAGGACTCCTGTGCTCGCTCGGCGCGCCACCCGCGGCCCGCGCCCGCCGGCAGGCACCGGGGAACACGGTGTCCTGACCCGCGTCGAGCACTCGAGGTCCCCTCTGCCCCCACCGCTCGCGCGGTCCCGGTGGCGCGAGCACCGGTCCGGGGGTCGGGCGGGACGCGCCGCCCTGCCGTCCAGCGTAGGGCGCGCCGCCGACGGCCGCGAGGCAGGCCGGGGTCAGGCCGGCGCGCCGACCAGCTCCCGCAGCTCCTCGCGCGGCACGTTGGCGCCGAACGCCGGGGTGCCGGGCTGCAGCGTCGCGCCGGCGGCCAGCGGGCCCGCGACCAGCGGGTCGAAGCCGAGGCGGTCGACGAGGTCGGTCACCTGCCGCACGTCCTCGGGGTCGTCCCCGGCGACGGCGATCGCCCGGCGACCCGGAGCGCCCGCGGGCCGGGCCCCGGCGTCGAGGTCGTGGTAGCCCATGTGGTTGAACGCCTTGACGACCCGGGACGCCGGGAGGAAGTCCTGCACCAGCTCGCTCGTCGAGGTGGCCGGCTCGGCGAGGTCGCCCCGGTGCCCGTCGACCTCCCACCAGTAGTTCATGGCGTCGACGACGAGCTTGCCGGCGAGCGCGTCCGCGGGCACGGTGCGGTACCTGCCGAGCGGGAGCGCGAGGACGACGACGTCGGACCTCGCCGCGGCCTCCTGGGCGGTGACGGCCTGCGCGCCGGGGGCGAGGACCTCCACCGTCAGCGCGATCCGCCCGGGATCGCCCGAGCCCGCGACGAGCACGCGGTACCCGGCGGCCGCGGCGAGGCGTGCCAGGACGGTCCCGACCTTCCCGGCGCCGAGGATGCCCACGGTCACCTCCCGCTCCGCGGGCGACGGCCCGGTCACGCGGCACCGTCCTGCGCGGCGACCTCGTCGGTCGCGGCGTGCTCGGCGGCGTGCTCGGCGACCAGCTCGCGCACGCGCGGGACCACCTGGGTGCCGTACAGCTCGACGTTGCGCAGCCGGGCCTCGGCGGGCTGGGCACCGGTGGTGTAGATCATGTCGAACCGGCCCACCCCGAGGTCGGTGACCGCGGTCGCGATCTTCCGGGCGACGGTCTCCGGCGACCCGATGTACAGGGAGCCGTGCGCGATCTCGGCGTCGTACTCCTCGCGCCGGATCGGCGGCCACCCGCGGGACGCCCCGATGCGGTCGCGCTGGAGCCGGTAGTGCGGCCAGAAGATCTCGACGGCCTCCTCGTCGGTGTCGGCGACGAACCCGGGGGAGTGCATGCCCACCGGGTGCGTCGTCGTGCCGAGCTGGGCGGTGGCGCGGCGGTAGAGGTCCACGTACGGCGCGAACCGCGCGGGCTCCCCGCCGATGATCGCGAGCATCAGCGGCAGGCCGTAGTGCGCGGCGCGGACCACGGACTGCGGGGAGCCGCCCACCCCCACCCACGTCGACAGGCGGCCCGACTCCGTCTTGGGGAAGACGTCGGCGTCCCGCAGCGCGGGCCGGGTGGTGCCCGACCAGGTGACGGGCTCCTCCTTCAGGAGCTCGGTGAAGAGGTGGATCTTCTCGTCGAACAGGAGGTCGTAGTCCTCCAGGTCGTAGCCGAACAGCGGGAACGACTCGGTGAACGAGCCGCGCCCCAGGATCACCTCGGCGCGCCCGTCCGACAGGGCGTCGAGCGTCGCGAACCGCTGGAACACGCGGACGGGGTCGTCGGAGGACAGGACCGTCACGCCCGAGGCCAGGCGGATCCGCTCGGTGCGGGCGGCGATCGCGGCGAGCACGGTCTCGGGCGACGAGATGGCGTACTCCGGCCGGTGGTGCTCGCCGAGCGCGACGACGTCGACGCCCACCTGGTCGGCCAGGACGGCCTCGTCGACGACCTGGCGGATCGCCGCGGCGTGCGAGACGAGCTCCCCGTCGGCGCCCACGGGGCGGTCGCCGAACGAGTCGAGCCCGAGCTGGAGCGTGGTCATGGTGCCCTCCCGTGGCGGTCCGGGTCGCGGTCCGCCCGATCTGTCGTGCCGGTGTGCGTTCGCGGGGGGTAACGTCGTGATTGACATGTCAATTCCCGAACGGGCGGTGGTCGCATGACGCAGGGCCGGGACGGGGCGCGGCGCTCGCCGACCCTCGACCAGCTGCGCACCTGGCGCGAGTTCGTCGAGGCGACCGAGGCGCTGCGGTCGCGCCTGTCGTCCCGCCTGCAGGCGGAGTCCGGGCTGTCCTGGGCCGACTACGCGGTGCTGCTCGCGCTGCACGACGCCGACGGGGGCTGCCTGCGGTCCTCGGCGCTCGCCGCGGCCGTCGGCTGGGAGCGCAGCCGGGTGTCGCACCAGGTGGGACGCATGGAGCGGCGCGGCCTGGTCGCGCGGAGCGGCGGCCGCGCGGCGGGTGTCGCGCTCACCGACGACGGTGCGGCGTCGTTCCGCCGTGCGTCGGTCGCGCACCTGGGGGACGTCCGGGACCTGTTCGTCGACGCGCTGAGCGACGACCAGCTCGCCGCCGCCGGCGAGATCGCCGTCGCGCTGCGCGCGTCGCTGGAGGGAGCGCCGGACGCCTCGGAGGACCGGGCCGTGTGACGAGGCGCGCGTCGGTGGGCCGTGCCACGCTCGTCGCATGTCCACCACGTCCGGGCGCGTCCCGGTGACCCCTCTCGTCGACCTGCACGGCCGGTCGGCCTGGAGCGTGCTCCCGCCGCTCATCCTCGGCTTCTTCATGATCATGGTCGACACGACGATCGTGAACATCGCCATCCCCACGCTGACCGAGCAGTTCTCCGCCTCCCTCATCGAGGTGGGCTGGGTGAACAGCGCCTACCTGCTCTCGTACGCCGTGCTGATGCTCCTGGCCGGCCGGCTCGGCGACCGGTACGGGCAGAAGTCGGTCTTCATCGTCGGGCTCGTGGTGTTCACGACGTTCTCGTTCCTCTGCGGCTTCTCCGGGAACATCGGCTCCGCGCCGGAGATCGGCTGGCTGATCGGCTTCCGCGTCCTGCAGGGCGTCGGCGCGGCCATGATGACCCCGCAGACGATGTCGATGATCACGCGCGTCTTCCCGCCCACCCAGCGCGGCGCGGCGATGGGCCTGTGGGGCGCGACGGCGGGCGTCGCGACCATCGCGGGCCCGCTCCTCGGCGGCATCTTCGTCGAGACGGTCGGCTGGGAGTGGATCTTCTACGTCAACATCCCGGTGGGGATCGCCGCGCTGTGGTTCTCCTTCGCGCGGCTGCCGCACCTCCCGTCGCACGGGACCACGATGGACCCGCTGGGCGTGGTCCTGTCGGTGGTCGGCCTCGCGGCCGTCGTCTTCGGCCTGCAGGAGGGCGAGAACTACGACTGGGGCCACATCTGGGGGCCGTTCTCCGTGTGGACGCTCGTGGGGCTGGGGCTGCTCGTCCTCGTCGGGTTCGTCTGGTGGCAGCACCGGCAGGGGCCGCGCGCGCTGCTCCCGTTGCGGCTGTTCCGCTCGCGCAACTTCTCGCTCGCCAACGTCGACGGCATGGTCGTGACGTTCGCCATGATCGGCATCTTCTTCCCGCTGACGATCTTCCTGCAGTCGATCCTCGGCCTGACGCCGATCCAGGCCGCGCTGGTCATGATGCCGGGGTCGCTCGTGTCCGGCGTCGTCGCGCCGTTCGCCGGCCGACTCTCCGACCGGGTGCCGGCCAAGTGGGTGGTGGCGGCCGGCTTCGCCGCGATCGCCGGGGCGGTGCTCTGGCTCGCCGCGGTCCTGGACCCCGACCTGTCGCCGTACGCGCTGCTGTGGCCGATGGCGCTGTTCGGCGTCGGGACCGGCCTCACGTTCTCGCCGCTGTCCAACCTGGCCACCTCGGGGCTCGACGCCCGTACGGCCGGCGCGGGGGCGGGCGCGTTCAACACCAACCGTCAGGTCGGCGGTGTCATCGGCTCCGCCGTCGTGGTGGCGCTGCTGTCCGCGCGCCTCGCGATCACCGTCCCGGCGGCCGCGCAGGACGCCGCGGCCCAGCTGCCGGAGCAGTACCGGCAGCCGTTCGTCGACGGGATCACGCAGGCCAGCGGCAGCCTCGGCACCACGGCGGTCGGCTCGGTGCAGCTGCCCGACGGCGTCCCGGCGTCGGTCGCGGAGCAGGTGGGCGCCGCGGCCCAGCACGCGTTCTTCGCGGGCTTCGCGGACGCCGCCGGCCAGACGCTCCTGCTGGTGGGCGCCGTCCTGGTGATCGGCGTCGTCTGCGCGGCGGCGATGTCGCCCGTGCAGCACCGCGAGCACGTGCCGGCCGAGGCGGACGCGGCCGCCTGAGGCGCCGGACGCGCTCCCGTACGGACGACGGCGCCGCCCCTCCGCACGGAGGGGCGGCGCCGTCGTCGTGCCGGGCGGTGCGCCGTCGTCAGGCGGAGATGTCCCCGCTGAAGTCGACGTCCTTGGTCTCCTTCTGCAGCCACAGCGCGACGAAGGTGACCGCGGCCATCGCGGCGAGGTACACGCCGACGAGGACGGGGGAGCCGGCCTTCTCCCAGAGCCACACCGCGATGAACGGCGCCACGGCGGCGCCGAGGATCGACGCGAGGTTGTACGCCACGGACGCGCCCGTGTAGCGGACGTTCGCCGGGAACAGCTCGGGCAGCAGGGCGGCCATCGGGCCGAACGTCAGCCCCATCAGCGTGAAGCCGAGGATGAGGAGCGTCTGGACGCCCACGGTGCCGCCGGCGAAGAGGGGCACGAAGAGCAGGCCGAAGGCGGCGATGGCGCCGGTCACGACCAGCAGCATGGGGCGGCGGCCGTACCGCTCGGCGAGCGGGCCGGACACGAGCGTGAAGATGCCGAAGAAGACGCAGCCCACGATGAGCATCCAGAGGAAGTCGATCTTCTCGTAGCCCAGGCCGGCGGGGGAGCCGTCGGCGGGGTCCGTGGCGGCGATGCCGTAGTTCAGCGTGAACGTCGTCATCAGGTAGAAGAGCCCGTAGGTGGCGACCATGATGAACGTGCCCGAGAGGACCTTGCGCCACGAGGAGCGGAACACCTCGGCCACGGGCACCTTCGCGACGGCCTCGGCCTCGACGACCTTCTGGAACGCGGGCGTCTCGATGAGCCTGAGGCGCACCCACAGGCCCACGATCACCAGGATCGAGCTGGCGAGGAACGGCACGCGCCAGCCCCACGACGTGAACTGCGCGTCCGTGAGGGTCTGCGAGAGGCCGATGAACACCAGGTTGGCGAGGATGAAGCCGATCGGGGCGCCCAGCTGGGGGAACGTGCCCCACACGGCGCGCTTGCCGGCCGGGGCGTTCTCCGTCGCCAGCAGCGCGGCGCCGCCCCACTCGCCGCCGAGGCCGAGGCCCTGGCAGAAGCGGCACAGCACCAGGACGACGGGCGCGAGCACGGCCCATCCCGGGTTCGTGGCGGCGGGGATGATGCCGATCACCACGGTCGCGATCCCCATCGTGAGCAGCGACGCGACGAGCGTCGTCTTGCGGCCCACCCGGTCGCCGAAGTGGCCGAAGAGGACCGACCCGACAGGCCGCGCGACGAACGCGACGCCGAACGCGGCGAACGACGCGAGCAGGGCCGTGGTGCCGTCCTGGTTCGGGAAGAACAGGGCCGGGAAGACGAGCGAGGCCGCGGTCGCGTACGCGTAGAAGTCGTAGAACTCGATGGACGTGCCGATGAGCGACGCGACGATGACGCGGCCGCGCGAGTTGACGGCCGGCGTCGGCGTGCTGGGGGCTCCCGACGTGACGGAGGTGGACATGGTCGGCGACGGTACGCCCGCCGGTCCGCATCATGAACACGTGTCTCGGAATACGAAATCGTCCGCCCTGCGAGGGGGTGCCCGGCGCGTGAAGGTGTGGTGAACGTGGATACGGCTCCCCGGGAGCGTGTTGGCACCACCGGGCCGGGCGGGGCAGGATCGACGGCGCGCTGGGACCGCGACACGGACGACGTCCCAGCACCACTGCACTCGGAACGACGGGACGAACACGACGACATGAACGATCTGCTGCACGTGAACGGCGGGACCCCGCTCGAGGGCACCATCACGGTGCGCGGGGCGAAGAACTTCGTCTCGAAGGCGATGGTCGCGTCCCTCCTGGGAGAGTCGGCGAGCGTGCTGCGGAACGTCCCGCAGATCCGCGACGTCGCGGTGGTCACGGGCCTGCTCGAGCTGCACGGCGTGAACGTCAAGGCGGACCCCGACGCGGGCATCCTCGACCTCGACCCCTCGAACGTGGAGTCCGCGCACGTGGCGGACATCGACGCGCACGCGGGCTCGTCGCGGATCCCGATCCTGTTCTGCGGCCCGCTGCTCCACCGGCTGGGCGAGGCGTTCATCCCCGACCTGGGCGGCTGCCGGATCGGCGACCGGCCGATCAACTACCACCTGGACATCCTGCGGCAGTTCGGCGCCGTCGTGGACAAGATGCCGAACGGCATCCAGCTCCGCGCCCCGCGCCGCCTGCAGGGCACCAAAATCTCGCTGCCGTACCCGTCCGTCGGCGCCACGGAGCAGCTGCTGCTCACGGCCGTGCGCGCGGAGGGCATCACCGAGCTCACCGGCGCGGCGATCGAGCCCGAGATCATGGACCTCATCGCCGTCCTGCAGAAGATGGGCGCGATCATCTCCGTCGACACCGACCGGGTGATCCGCATCGAGGGCGTGGACCGCCTCGACGGGTACTCGCACACGGCGCTCGGCGACCGGATCGAGACGGCGTCGTGGGCGTCGGCGGCGCTGGCCACCGGCGGCGACGTGACGATCAAGGGCGCGACGCAGCCGGAGATGATGACGTTCCTCAACACCTTCCGGAAGGTGGGCGGCCGGTTCGACGTGGCCGAGGACGGCATCCGGTTCTGGCACCCGGGCGGCGACCTGCGCTCGATCGTCCTGGAGACCGACGTGCACCCCGGGTTCATGACCGACTGGCAGCAGCCGCTCGTCGTGGCGCTGACCCAGGCGAAGGGCCTGTCGATCGTGCACGAGACGGTGTACGAGAACCGGTTCGGCTTCGCCGACGCGCTGCGCAAGATGGGCGCCACCATCCAGGTCTACAAGGAGTGCCTGGGCGGGCGGGCCTGCCGGTTCGGGCAGCGCAACTTCCAGCACTCGGCGGTCATCTCGGGCCCGACGCCGCTCAGCGCGGCCGACATCGAGGTCCCGGACCTGCGCGGCGGGTTCTCCCACCTCATCGCGGCGCTGACGGCCAAGGGCACCTCCACGGTGCGCGGCATCAGCCTCATCGACCGCGGGTACGAGAACTTCCAGGAGAAGCTGGTCTCGCTCGGCGCCGACGTCTCGCGGGGCTGACCCGCGGCGTCCGCCGCACGGCTGACACGGTCGGTCGGCACGGGCGGGTAGGCTCTGAGCCCGTGCCGATCGCCCGACCTGACTCCCGTGGTTACCGCGCCGTCGCGCGGATCGTGCGGCCCCTGCTGTTCTCGATGGTCCGCTACGACTGGGACGGCGGGGAGGAGAACCTGCCCCGCGACGGCGGCTTCATCGCCGCCGCGAACCACGTCACGGAGTTCGACGCCCTCACGCTGGCGCACTACCTCTTCGACAAGGGGTTCGAGCCGCGGATCCTGGCCAAGCGGGGGCTGTTCACCGCGCCGGTCGTCGGCTCCGTGCTCCGCGCCACGCGGATGATCCCCGTCGACCGGGGCACGGCGGCGGCGGCGGGGTCGCTCGAGGACGCGGGCGCGCAGCTCGGCCACGGCGCGTGCGTCGCCATCCTGCCGGAGGGCACCCTCACCCGGGACCCGGACCTGTGGCCCATGGAGGCCAAGACCGGCCTGGCGCGGATGGCCCTGGCCAGCCGCCTGCCGGTGGTGCCGGTCGCCCAGTGGGGGGCGCACAAGATCCTGCCGCGGTACGGGCGCCTGCTGCGCCCGTGGCCGCGCAAGCGTGTGACGATCGTCGCCGGGCCGCCCGTGGACCTGTCCGACCTGTACGACCGGCCGCTCGACACGCAGGTGCTGCGCGAGGCCACCAACCGCGTCATGGACGCGATCGCGGTGCAGCTGGGAGAGATCCGCGGCGAGACCCCGCCGGCCGTCCGGTTCGACCTGCGCAAGCACCCCGAATACGAGAAGAAGCAGACCCACTACCCACCCGTGGAGCGCCCTTGAGCAACGACCTGACCACCGAGCTGCCGATCGTCCCGCGCCCGGCCGTCGTGCCGCTGCCCGTCGCCGTCCTCGGCTCGGGGTCGTGGGGCACGACGTTCGCGAAGGTCCTGGCCGACGCCGGGTGCGACGTCCGGCTGTGGGGGCGGGACGCCGTGGTGGCCGACGAGGTCACGACCGCGCACCGCAACGAGAAGTACCTGCCGGGCATCCAGCTGCCGCCGATGCGCGGCACCACCGACGCGGCCGCCGCCCTCGCCGGGGCGCGGATCGTCGTCGTGGCGGTGCCGTCGCAGGTCGCGCGGGACACGCTGCGCGGCCTGCGCGAGCTCGTCGAGCCCGACGCGGTGATCGTCTCCCTCATGAAGGGCGTCGAGCTCAGCACCGACCAGCGGATGAGCGAGGTCATCGCCGAGGCGCTCGACGTCCCGGCGGCGCGCGTCACCGTCGTGTCGGGCCCCAACCTGGCGCGGGAGATCGCCGAGGAGCAGCCCACCGCGACCGTCGTCGCCGGCACGGACGAGGCCGCCACGCGGCTCGTCGCCGAGGCGTGCACCACGCCGTACTTCCGGCCGTACCTCAACAGCGACGTCATCGGCGTCGAGCTGTGCGGCGCCGTGAAGAACGTCATCGCGCTGGCCGTGGGCATGGCTCAGGGGCGTGGCTTCGGCGACAACACGACGGGCACCGTCATCACGCGCGGCCTGGTCGAGATCACGCGGCTCGGGCTCGCGCTCGGGGCGGACGCCGCCACCTTCGCCGGCCTCGCCGGCATGGGCGACCTCGTCGCGACCTGCGCCTCGCCGCTGTCGCGCAACCACATGGTCGGCCGCCGCATCGGCGAGGGGCGCACGCTGGAGGAGGCGGTCGAGGCCACCGGCACGACGGCGGAGGGCGCCAAGTCGTGCCGGTCCGTGCTGGACCTCGCGGGCAAGCACGGCGTCGACATGCCGATCACCGCCGGGGTCGTGGCCGTCCTCTACGACGGCCTGCCGGTGGAGGACATGGCGCGCGGCCTGCTCTCCCGCCCGCAGAAGTCCGAGGGCGTCGGCGCCTGACGCGTCCGGGGCGCGGGCGCCGTACGGTGGCGGGATGACCTCCACGACGCCCCGCCCCGTGCTCGTGCTCGACGTGCTCGGCACGCTGGTCGACCAGGCCGGCAGCCTGGCCGCCCAGGTCCGCGACGTCGGCCTGGACGCCGCCGCGGCGGAGCGGGTCGTGGAGACGTGGCTGGCGCGCGTCGCGGAGCGGGAGCGCGCCGTCGTCGACGGGCGCGAGCCCTTCGAGCCGAGCCACGCCCTGGACCGCGAGGTGCTGGCCGGGCTGGTCGACGAGGGCGCGCTGCCGGCCGGCGCGGACGCCCGGCTCGCCACGGCCGCGCACCGCCTGAGCCCGTGGCCCGACAGCGCCGCGGGGACCGCGAGGCTCGACCGCGACTTCACCGTCGTGGGCCTGTCCAACGCGGACCGGAGCACCCTGGCAGCGCTGCGCGACGGCGCCGGGCTGCGCTGGGACGGGGCCCTGTCGGCGCAGGACGTGGGCACGTACAAGCCCGCGCCGGACCTCTACGCCGCGGCCGTCGAGGCCACCACCATGCCCGGGGCGGGCGCGCCGGTCATGGTGGCGGCGCACGCGTGGGACCTGCGGGCCGCGGCCGAGGTCGGGATGCGCACCGCGTACGTGCCGCGGCCGCAGGGCGACCCGCCGCGCCCCGGCGAGACCTTCGACGTGCACGCCGCCGACCTGGGCGACCTGCACGAGCAGCTGCTCGCCGGCGCGCTCGGCTGAGCTCAGGCGCCGGCGGCGCGCAGGGCCTGGTCGAGGTCGGCCCACAGGTCCTCGACGTCCTCGACGCCGACCGAGAGCCGCAGCAGGTCCTCGGGGACGGTGGGGGACTCGGTCGCGAACCGGCGCCGGCGCTCCAGCGTGGACTCGACGCCCCCGAGCGAGGTGGCCGGGACCCAGAGCCGGACCGCCGCCACGACGGCGTCCGCCGCGGCGGGCCCGCCGTGGGGGCGCAGGCCGAGCACCGCGCCGAACCCGTTCATCAGGCCGGCCGCGCGCTCGTGCCCGGGGTCGCCGGGCAGGGACGGGTGACGCACCTCCGCGACGCCCGGGTGCTCGGCGAGGCGCCGGGCCAGCTCCGCGGCGCTGGCGCCCGCCCGCTCCACCCGCAGGTGCAGGGTGCGCAGGCCGCGCAGCGCGAGCCACACCTCCATCGGCCCCGGGATCGCGCCGTGCATCGTGCGGTACGCGCGCAGGCCGGCGCCGATCGCGTCGTCGCTCGTCACCGCGGCGCCGAGCACGACGTCGGAGTGGCCGGCCAGGTACTTGGTCACCGAGTGCACGACGACGTCCGCGCCCAGGTCCAGGGGGCGCTGGCCGAGCGGCGTCGCGAACGTGTTGTCCACGACCGAGCGCACCCCGCGCTCGCGCGCCGCCGCGAGGATCGCGGGCAGGTCCGCGACCTCCAGCATGGGGTTGGTGGGCGACTCGGCCAGCAGCACCGTGGCGCCGTCGAGGGCGGCCACCACCTGGTCCGTGTCCGCCACGTCCACGCGCCGCACCTCGACGCCGCGGGTGGCGGCGAGGTCGTCGAGGTAGCCGAGCGAGACCTGGTAGGCGTGCCGCGGCACGACCACCGCGCCGCCCTCGGGCACGTGACCGACCGCCGCGATCACCGCGGCCATCCCCGAGCCGAAGACGACGCCGTGCGACGCGCCCTCGAGGGCCGCCAGGGCCTCCTCGAACGGGTGCCACGTCTCGGTGTCCATCCGCGTGTACAGCAGCTCGCCCGGGCCGGAGACGCCCTGGTTCACGTACGTGGAGCTGAGCACGACCGGCGGGTTCACGGGCCCGCCCTGCGTGCGCGGCGGACGCCCCGCCGTGACGGCGAGGGTGGCGAGGGAGAGGGAGCCCTGGGGGTCGTGCGTCATGGCCGCAGGGTACGACGACGGCCCGGGGCGCCGCGGATCCGTTCGGCAGGCGGTGGATCCGGTCGGCAGCCGCCCCTGCCGATCCGATCCACCGCCTGCCGACCAGATCCGGCAGATCAGGAGGGACGCGGCTCGACGAGGCGCGCGAGCAGCTCGACCAGCAGCCGCTCGACCAGGGGAGCGGGCAGCGCCTCGACCAGGGCCAGCAGCGGCGCCATCGGCCCGACGCCGGGGGCCGCGTCGGGGTCGCCGCCCACGGCGCCCAGGCCCACCGCGTCCAGCAGGGCGGCGGCCGTCGCGGAGTCGAGGGGCGCCGTGAGGTCGACGGAGGGCAGCGCCCCGAGCAGCGCGCCGGCGTCGGGCCGGGGGCGGCCGCGGACCTCGTCGGCCGCGGCGCGCAGCACGGGCACCAGGTCGCCGAGCACGCCCTCGGTGACGGGGGTGACGGTGAGGTGGGTGGTGTGCGGCAGGCGGGTGCCGTCGGCCTGGTCCAGGCCGGGCTGGGCCTGGAGCGTCCAGCCGCGCGCGCCGACGGCGTCCGCCCACACGTGCGGGTCCACGCGCCGGTCCGCGGGGACGGCGTCGTCCGCGGCGACGGCGAGCAGCGGACCGACCGGGGAGCCGACGACGCGCAGCCCGTCGATCTCGCCCACGGCGTCGCGCAGGGCCAGCGTGGCGCGGCGCGCCCGGCCGGCGAGCGTCGCGAGCCCGTCCGTGCCCAGGGCCTGCAGGATCGCCCAGGCCGCGGCGAGGGGCCCGCCGGACCGGGAACCGAGCAGCGTCGGGTTGACGACGGGGTAGCCGGGCCAGCGGGTGGTCGCGAAGTACTGCGCGCGCTGCCGGTCGCGGTCGCGGTGCAGCAGCACCGAGGCGCCCTTGGGCGCGAACGCGTACTTGTGCAGGTCGGCGCTCAGGCTGGTGACGCCCGGCACGCGCAGGTCCCACGCGGGCAGGCCGGGCCAGAACGGCAGGGCGAATCCGCCGATGCAGGCGTCCACGTGCACCGGCACCCCGGCGGCGGAGGCGAGGGCCGCGACGTCGGCCACCGGGTCGGCCGCGGCGTGCGGGTAGGACGGCGCGGAGACGACCACGAGCGCGACGCCGTCCGCGCCGCCGGTGCCGTCGTGCAGGCGGGCGCCCAGCGCGGCGGCCTCGACCGCCCCGGCGGCGGGCCCGTCCGCGGCGACGGGCACGAGGTCGAGCTCCAGCCCGTACAGGTGGGCGGCCTTCTGGAACGCGGCGTGCACCGTCACCGGGGCCACCAGGCGGGGTCGGGCCTCGCCCGGGCGGAGGCCGCGGGCGGCGAGCCAGGTGTCGCGCGCCGACTGGACGGCGAGCAGGCAGCTCTCCGTGCCGCCGCTGGTCACCGTGCCGACGGTGTCGTCGTCGCCGCCCAGCAGGTCGCGCGCGAACGCGACGACGTCCCGCTCGAGCGCGGCCACGGAGCCGAACGTCGTCGGGTCGAGGCCGTTGACCGGCTGCATGGCGCGGACGGCGCCGGCGGCGAGCTCGTCGAGCTCCGGCACGCCCGGGTCGTAGACGTAGCTGAGCACGCGCCCGCCGTGGGTGGGTGCGTCCCGGTGCCGCAGCGCGGCCAGGGCGGCAAGGACCGCCTCCGGGGGGTGCTCCAGGTCGAGGGCGGCGTCGGGCAGGGCGGGGCGGTTCACGGGGTCTCCTGGTGGTCGGGCGTGCCGGGGGTGGGGAGGCCGTCGGCGGGGCGGGCGGCGTCGACGTCGCGGCGGCGCAGCGGGTAGCGGCCGAGCGGGAACAGGCTGGCGGCCACGAGCGCCGCGGGCAGCACGCTGAACGCGGCGACGATGCCGAGCACGGCGGCGCCGGGCTGGGCGACCGACTGCCCGCCGGTGGACTCGACGTAGCCGGTGACCGCGAGCACGACGGTGAGCAGCGTGGTGCCGAGCGCGATGCCCGTGGTCTCGCCGGCCGTCCAGACGCCGCCGAACGCACCGGCCCGGTCGGAGCCGGTGGTGCGGGCGTCGTGGGCGATGACGTCGGGCAGCATCGCCATCGGCAGGGACTGCATGCCCGCGTACGCGGCGCCGGCCAGCGCCACCGGCGCGTACACCCAGGCGCCCGGCGCCCAGGCCAGCGGCAGCAGGGCGAGCGCGGCGACGGCGAACAGCCCGGAGGCGAGCCGGAACGCGCGCTCCTTGCCGACCCGGCGGGCGAGCACGCCCCACACCGGCGTCACGACCAGGGCCGGCCCGACCAGGGCCACGAACAGGAACGTCACGGCCGCGGTGTCGCGCAGCACCCAGGTGGCGACGTACTGCGCGCCGGCGAGCATCGCCCCGGTGGCGAGCGCCTGCAGCACGAACGTGCCGAGCAGCGTGCGGAACGGGCGGCTCGTGCGCAGGAGCCCGAGCCCCTCGCGGTAGTGGGCGGCGAGCCGGGCGCGCGCCGGGACGGGCCGCGGTGGCGCGGGCGGTCCCGCGGACCTCTCCACCGTCGAGGCGACGAGCAGCGCCGCGCCGAGCACCAGGCCGGCGGCCAGGGCCATGACCAGGTAGCCGAGGCGCTCGTCGTCGCCGCCCAGCCCGCGCAGGGCGGGGCCGCCGCCCCCGAACAGCAGGATGGCGGCGGTGAGCACCACGACCCGTGCGGTGAGCAGGCGGGTGCGGGCGTCGTAGGTGTCGGCGAGCTCGGCCGGCAGGGCGATGTACGGCACCTGGAACAGGCTGAACGCCGTCGCGGCGGCCAGGAACGCGAGCAGCACCCACACCGCCGCGCCGGCGGGCGCCAGGCCGCCCGGCACGGCGAACGTGAGGACGAAGAACACGGGCAGGGCGACGCCGCCCGCCACCATGAGCCGGCGGCGCCGGCCGGTGCGCGCGCGCTCACGGTCGCTGGCCGCGCCGATCAGGGGGTCGATGACCACGTCCCAGACCTTCGCGGCGGTGACCAGCAGGCCCGCGACGGCCGCCGTCACGCCGAGGGTGTCCGTGAGGTAGAAGACGAGCACCAGCCCGGGCAGCGTGGCGAACCCGCCGGTGCCGACGGACCCGACGGCGTACCGGGCGACCGTGCCCCTGCGCAGCGTCATGAGCGGGGATCGTAGCGCTCCGGCGGGAATGTTCCGGACGCCGTCGGGCTTGTGCGATCTGTGACCCAGGCGACCACCACGCACCCCGACGTCCCGCTCGGCTCCCTCGACCTCGACGCGGCGCCGCTGGTGCTCGGCGGCAACGTCTTCGGCTGGACGGCGGACGACGCCGCGTCCTTCGCCGTCCTCGACGCGTTCGCGGACGCCGGCGGCCGGATGATCGACACGGCCGACGTCTACTCCGCGTGGGTGCCGGGCAACTCCGGCGGCGAGAGCGAGCGCACGATCGGGCGCTGGCTGGCCCGCACGGGCCGGCGCGACGACGTGCTGGTCGCGACCAAGGGCTCGCAGCACCCCGAGTTCCGCGGGCTGGCGGCGAGCACGGTCCGCGCCGCCGCGGAGGCGTCGCTCGAGCGCCTGGGCACCGACCGCATCGACCTGTACTACGCGCACTTCGACGACGCCGAGACGCCGATCGAGGAGACCGCCGCCGCGTTCTCCGCGCTCGTCGACGACGGCCTGGTGCGCGAGATCGGCGTCTCCAACTACACGCCGGAGCGGATCGACGAGTGGTTCTCCGCCGTCGACGCCGGCGGGCTGCACCGGCCCGTCGCGCTGCAGCCGCACTACAACCTCGTGGAGCGCGGCTTCGAGGACGGCCTGCGCGAGGCGGCCGCGCGGCACCGCCTGGGCGTGCTGCCCTACTACGCGCTGGCGTCCGGGTTCCTCGCCGGCACGTACCGCGACGGCGAGACGCCCGACAGCCCGCGCGCGCAGGGCGCCGCGCGCTACCTCGACGACCGCGGCCGCCGCGTGCTGGCCGCCCTCGACGAGGTCGCGGCCGTGCAGGGCGTGCCCGTCGCCTCCGTCGCGCTGGCGTGGCTGCGCCAGCAGCCCACCGTCGTGGCGCCCGTCGCGAGCGCCCGCCGCACCGGGCAGCTCGAGGCGCTCCTGCGGTCGACGACCCTCGAGCTGAGCCCGGACGAGCTCGCGCGGCTGGACGGCGCCTCCGCCTGACGACGCGGTGCGGCGTCAGTCCTCGAGAGGGCCGAGCACGGCCTGCGCGACGGTGGAGTGCGCCGACTCGTCGTCGGACGGGTGGAAGATCCCGGCCAGCACGTCGCGGTAGAGGCGCCCCAGCTCGGAGCGGTTGAAGTACGTGGACCCGCCGGAGCAGCGGATCGCCTCGTCGACGACCTCCCGGGCCGTCTCGGTGACGCGCACCTTGAGCCCCGCCGTCGAGCGGAAGAAGCCGGCACCCTTGTCGACCTGCGCGTCGACCTCCCCGGCCACCAGGTCGAGCTGCGGCCACAGGCCGTCCAGCGCGAGCGCGGCGGTGCCGATGCGCCAGCGGATGTCGGGGTCCTGCGAGTACGCCTTGCCCGTCTTCATCGACCGGCGCCTGTTCACGGTCTCGACGGCGAGCGCCAGCGCGCGGTCCGCGATGCCGAGGTACACGGACGCGAGCAGGATCTCGAAGCTCGTGAAGATGCCGAGCACGTACGGGTCCAGGCTCGGGCCCGGCGCGATGCGGCGCAGCACGCGGTCCGCGGGGGCGTGGGCGCCGTCGAGCACCGTGGTGCAGGACTGCGACGCCCGCATGCCGAGCGTGTCCCAGTCGTCCTTGATCTCGAAGCCGCCGCCGTCGCGGGTGACGAAGGCGTGCACGATGCGCGGGTCGTCGGGGTCGGTCGCGTCGTCGAGGCCCATGACGCCCAGGCGGGTCCAGCCGGGGGAGTTGGACGTGAAGATCTTGGTGCCGTGGAACGAGTAGCCGCCCTCGCCGTCGGGGCGGGCCTCGGTGCGCGAGCCGAGCAGCACCAGGTCGTTGCCGGCCTCGGAGTAGCCGAAACCGAACACCTCGCCGCGCGCCGTCTCCTCGAGCAGCCAGTCGAGGGAGCGGTCGCCGCGCTCGTG
Organism: Isoptericola sp. NPDC057559; assembly: GCF_042801555.1. Lineage (NCBI taxonomy): Bacteria > Bacillati > Actinomycetota > Actinomycetes > Micrococcales > Promicromonosporaceae > Isoptericola > Isoptericola sp. NPDC057559. The sequence continues at coordinate 33,368 of NZ_JBHVFQ010000015.1, read as the reverse complement.
CAGGAACCGGGCGACGCCCACCCACACGTGGTGCATGTTCACCGCGAGGGCGGTCGCGGGCGCCGCGCCCGCCAGCCTGGCCTGCTCGCGCGCGGCCTCCCGCAGGGTGAGCCCGGCGCCGCCGAGGTGCTGGGGCACCATCGCCGCGAGGTAGCCCGCGGCCTTGAGGTCCGCGAGGTCGTCGGCGAAGAACGTGTTCTCGCGGTCGTGGGTCGCCGCCCGGCCCCGGACGGTCTCCAGGAGCTCGTCGGTGAGGATCTGACGGGGGGCCGAGAACGGCGACGGCGCGTCGTACGGTGAGGGCGCAGGCATGCCCTCACCGTACGACGCGCCCGGGCGGTCAGCCGCCTGCGGGGACGGGCTCGGGCAGCAGGCGTCGCAGCACGTCGGCGAGGGTGATCACGCCGAGCGTGCGCCCGTCGCGGCGGACCAGCGCGAGCTGCTCGCCCGCCTCGCGCAGCAGCGCGATGGCCGCGTGCACGGTGGTCGACGCGTCCAGCACGAACGCCGGCCGCGCGAGCGGCGCGACGGGGGCGTCGTCGGCCAGCAGCAGGGTGTCGCGCACGTGCACGACGCCGCCCACCTCGCCGTCGTCCGACCGCAGCAGGATGCGCAGGTGGCCCGACGTGACGGACACGGCCCGCACGTCCGCGGCCGTGGCGGCGGCCGGCACCGCCGTGGGCCGCGACCCGGGCGCCACGAGCGTGTCGACCGTGAGCGTCTCCAGCTCCAGCGCCCCGGCGATCTGCGACGAGTACGCCGCGTCGAGCGCCCCGACGTTCGCCGAGTGCTCCACCAGGTGGCGCAGCGTGGTCGGGTCGTGCCCGACGTCGACGTGGTCCACCGGCTCCACCCCGACGGCCCGCAGGCACCGGTTGGCGAGGGTGTTGAGCCAGCGCAGCACCGGCCGCGTGAGCCACATGAACCCGCGCATCGGCAGCGCGAGCAGCGTGGCCGACGCCTCGGGGTGCGCGATGGCCCAGGACTTCGGCGCCATCTCGCCCACCACGAGGTGCAGGAACGTGACGATGATCAGCGCGAGCACGAAGCCCGCGACGTCGGCCACCCAGTACGGCGCGCCCCAGCCCGCGATGAGCGGGGTGAGCCAGTGGTGCACCGCGGGCTTGGTCACGGCGCCGAGCGCCAGCGTGCACGCAGTGATGCCGAGCTGCGAGCCCGCCAGGAGCAGCGTCAGCTCGGACGAGCTGCGCAGCGCGGCCCGCGCCGACCGGCTGGTGGGCGCGGCGTCCTCCAGGCGGTGGCGGCGCGCCCCGAGCAGGGCGAACTCCACGGCCACGAAGAACGCGCTGAGCGCGATGATGACGACGGTCGCGCCGAGGACGACCCAGGGGTTGCTCATCGGTCCTCCTCCGTCGCGGTCACGGCGTCAGCCGTCGTGGCGGTCGTGCGGTCGGTCGCGCTCGCGGTGTCGGCGGTGTCGTCGGTGTCGCCGGTGTCGTCGACGCCCTCCACCAGGCGCACGCGCACCAGGTGCGGCACGTGCCGCTCGACGGCGAGCACCTCCACCTCGATCCGGCGCTCGACGGGCTCGTCGTGCGCGAGGTCGGCCGGGTCGGGCGGCAGCTCCACCGTGACCGCATCGCCCGCGCGGGGCAGGGCGCCGAGCTGCGCGATGAGCAGCCCGGCGACGGTCTCGTGGTCGCCGCGGGGCAGGTCGTGCCCCAGGGCCCGCTCCGCCTCGTCGAGGTGCACGTCGCCGCCCATCACCCAGGTGTCGTCGGTCTCCGCCGTGACGGTGGCCGTCTCGTCGTCGTCGTGCTCGTCCGTGATCTCGCCGACGAGCTCCTCCGCGAGGTCCTCGAGGGTGAGGACGCCGGCGAAGCCGCCGTACTCGTCGACGACGACGGCGAGCTGGTTGCGCGAGCGCGTCAGCTCCGTCAGGGCGGCGGGCAGCGGCATGAGGGTCGGCAGCACGGTGACGGGGCGCATCAGGTCCGTCACAGGAGCGTCGTCCGTGAGCCCGGTGCGCAGCACGTCCATGAGCTGGACGACGCCGAGCGCCTGGTCCTCGCCGTCGACCACCGGGTAGCGCGAGTGGCCCCCCGCCATGAGGGTGCGCAGCTCGCCCACCGTGAGGCCGGGCTCGACCGTCCCGACGCGCGAGCGGGGGATCATCGCGTGGCGGGCGTCGTGCTGCGGGAAGTCGAGGATGCGGTCCAGCAGCATCGACAGGTCGTCCGGCAGGTCGCCGCTGGAGCGCGAGTCCGCGACGATGTGCTCCAGGTCGCGGGCCGTGGCGGAGTGCTCGACGTCGTGCACCGGCTCGATGCGCAGCAGGCGCAGCAGCGCGTTCGACGCCTTGTCGAACACGGCGATGAGCCAGCCGAGCACCGTGAGGTACGCCGTCGTGGAGCCCGCCAGGCGCAGGGCCGTGGGCTCCGGGCGGGCGATCGCGAGGTTCTTCGGGAACAGCTCGCCGAACAGCATCTGCACCAGCGTCGAGACGGCCAGCGCCGCGACGGTGCCGACGGCCACGCCGACGCCGGTCGGGACGCCGACGCCGCCCAGCAGGGTGCCGAGCGCGTCGCCGACCAGCGGTTCGGCCACGTAGCCGACCAGCAGGCCGGTGACGGTGATGCCGAGCTGGGCGCCCGAGAGCACGAACGACGTGCGCCGGGTGACGGCGAGGGCCCGCTGCGCGGTCGCGTCACCGGCCTCCGCGCGGGCGGCGAGCCGGGAGCGGTCCACGGTCATGTAGGCGAACTCCTGGGCGACGAAGTACGCCGTCGCCGCGGTGATCACGAGGATCACCAGGAGCCCGAGGAGGAGGGAGAGGGCGGCGGTCATCGGACGCGCACCGCCTCTCGTCGGGGCTGCGGGGAGCCCGGACTATGGCTGGGGTCGTCGGCGGGCGCGGCGCTCTCGTCGGCCGCGGGCGCCATGACGGCTTCCGTCGTGAGGGTGATGTCCACGAACGCCCCAACGCCGGCACCGCGCGATCGGTTCCCGGCGCTACGCTCCGGTGCCACACGGTCGACGAGGACCGTGCCGCACGAAGGGACCGCCATGTCCGACACCAGCGCAGCCCGCCCTGAAGCCAGCCCTGCCGACAGCGGCGTCATCCGCAGCCTCCATCCCGACGTCGAGATCCCCGACGTCAGTCTGTACGACTTCCTCTTCGCGCCGCTCGCGGGCGCCGACCTCGACCGCGTCGCCCTGGTGGACGGCCCCACCGCCGCCACCACCACCTACGGCGAGCTGCGCGCGCAGGTCGACGCGATCGCGGGCGCGTTCGCCGCGCGCGGGCTCGGCGTCGGGGACGTCGTGGCCCTGCACTGCCCCAACGTGCCCGCGTTCGTCGCCGTCTTCCACGGGCTCCTGCGCGCGGGGATCACGGTCACGACGGTCAACGCCCTCGCGTCGGGGCGGGAGGTCGCCAAGCAGCTGCGGTCGTCGGGGGCGAGGGCGCTCGTCACGGTGTCCGCGCTGCTGGCCGCGGCGGAGGCGGGCGCCGAGGCCGCCGGCACGGACCCGGGCGACGTCGTCGTGCTCGACGGCGCGGACGGGCACCCGTCGCTGGCGGAGCTGCTGGCCGGCGGGCACGCCGCGCCGGACGTCGACCTCGACCCCCGCACGCACCTCGCGGTGCTGCCGTACTCGTCCGGGACCACGGGGCTGCCCAAGGGCGTGATGCTCACGCACCGCAACCTCGTGGCGAACGTGCTGCAGACCGAGGCGTTCCTCCCGCTGGTGCCGGAGGACGTCATCCCGGCCGTGCTGCCGTTCTTCCACATCTACGGGATGACGGTGCTCATGAACGGCGCCGTGTACCAGCGCTCGACGCTCGTCACGCTGCCCCGGTTCGACCTCGCGGAGTACCTGCGGGTCGTCGAGCAGCACCGCGCCACGGTGCTGTTCGTCGCGCCGCCGATCGCGCTGGCGCTCGCGAAGCACCCGGCGGCGGCCGGCCGCGACCTGTCCAGCGTGCGGATGCTCATGTCCGGGGCGGCGCCGTTCGACGAGCACCTGGCCGAGGCGGTGGGCCGCCGACTGCCCGGCGCGCGCGTGCTGCAGGGCTACGGGATGTCGGAGATGTCGCCGGTCTCGCACCTGGTGCCCGTCGACCGGCCCGACGTCTCGCCGGGCACCGTCGGCATGCTCGTGCCGAACATGCTGGCCCGGATCGTGGACCCGGCGACGGGGGAGACCATCGCGCAGCCGGGGACGGGCGTGAGCGCGCCGGGCGAGCTGCTGTGCGCCGGGCCGAACGTCATGGTCGGGTACCTGGCGGACGAGCAGGCCACCCGCGACACGCTCGAGCCCGACGGGTTCCTGCACACCGGCGACATCGTCACCGTCGACGCCGACGGCGCGTTCACCGTCGTCGACCGGCTCAAGGAGCTGATCAAGCACAAGGGCTACCAGGTGGCGCCCGCCGAGCTCGAGGCGCTGCTGCTCACCCACCCCGAGGTCGCGGACGCCGCGGTGATCGGTGTGCCCGACCCGGAGTCTGGCGAGGTGCCGAAGGCGTTCGTGGTGCGGGCCGAGGGCAGCACGCTCACGGTCGACGACGTGCAGGCGTTCGTCGCCGAGCAGGTCGCCCCGTACAAGAAGGTGCGCGTCGTCGAGTTCGTCGAGGCGGTGCCGAAGTCCGCGGCGGGCAAGATCCTGCGCAAGGAGCTGCGCGCCCGGTGATCCGGTCCGGACGGCGGGGGCGGGTCCGGTAGGTTGGGCGGCGATGTCCGACGCCACCACCGCCTCCGTCCCTGTCGTCCCGACCGCGGGCGACGGCGCCTCGCGCAAGACCCGCGTCGCCGTGCTGTTCGGCGGCCGCTCGGGCGAGCACGCCATCTCCGCGTCGACCGCGAGCGGCGTGCTGCGCGCGATCGACCGCGACCGGTACGACGTCGTGCCCGTGGGCATCACGCGCGAGGGCCGCTGGGTCATCGCGGCCGACGACCCGGACCGCTGGCAGATCGCCGACGGCCGCCTCCCCGAGGTCACCGCCGAGTCCGGCGCCGAGGTGGTGCTCTCCCTGACGCAGGGCGAGCGCACCCTGCGCGTGCTGGAGCCCGGCCAGGTGCCGGCGCTGCTCGGCGAGGTCGACGTCGTCTTCCCGCTGCTGCACGGGCCGTTCGGCGAGGACGGCACCGTGCAGGGCCTGCTGGAGCTGTCGGACGTGCACTACGTCGGCGCGGGCGTGCTCGCGTCGGCCGTGGGCATGGACAAGCACTTCATGAAGCTCGTGCTGGCGGGCCAGGGGCTCGCCGTCGGGCCGTACGTCGTGCTGCGCCCGCGAGACTGGGAGCGGGACCCCGCGGCCTGCGTCGCCGCCGTCGAGCCGCTGGGGCTGCCGCTGTTCGTCAAGCCGGCGCGCGCCGGGTCGTCGCTCGGCATCACCCGCGTGGACGACCTGGCGGACCTGCCCGCCGCCGTCGAGGCCGCGCGCGTGCACGACCCCAAGGTGATCGTGGAGGCCGGCATCGACGGCCGCGAGATCGAGTGCGCCGTGCTCGGCGGCCGCGACGGCGCCCCGACGCGCGCGTCCCTGCCGGGCGAGATCGTCGTCGACCACGACAGCCACGCGTTCTACGACTTCGAGGCCAAGTACCTCGACGAGGCGCACGTCGACCTGCGCTGCCCGGCGGACCTGCCCCCGCACGTGCTGGACGAGGTCCGCGAGGTCGCCGTCCGCACCTTCGAGGCCGTGGAGGCCGAGGGGCTCTCGCGCGTGGACGTCTTCGTCACGCCCGACGAGCGCGTCGTGGTCAACGAGATCAACACCATGCCCGGCTTCACGCCGTTCTCGATGTACCCGCGCATGTGGGAGGCCTCGGGCGTGAGCTACCCGGAGCTGGTGGACGAGCTCATCCAGCTCGCCCTCGAGCGCCCCACCGGGCTGCGCTGACCGCCGCCCGCTCGGCGGGTCAGGGCACGACGAGCTCGCCGAGCGGCCCGGGCGCGTGCGCCACCTCCCAGAGGAACCCGTCCGGGTCGGTGAAGTAGCCGGAGTAACCGCCCCACTCGCGCCGCACGCCGTCGCGGACGGTCGGCGCGCCGGCCCGGCGGGCTTCCTCGAGCACGGCGTCCACCGCCGCGGGCGCGCCCACGTTGTGCGCGAGCGTGAGCGGCGCCGTGCCGCCCCGCACGACCGGCCCGATCTCCTCGACGGCGTGCCCCTCGTCCCACAGCGACAGCACCACGTGCTGACCCACCTGGAACATGAGCACCTCGCCGGGCGCCTCGAGCAGCGGGTCCCAGCCCAGCCCGTCGACGTAGAAGCGCCGGGTGGCGGCGAGGTCGGAGACGACGAGGGTGACGAGGCTCACGCGCTGGTCCATGCCCCCACCGTGGCACGAGGCGCCGACAGGCGCCCCGGCGGCGCGTCAGGTGCAGGTCGCGGTGGCGGGGACGGTGTTGACGGCCTGCGCGAGGTCGCCCACGAACGACGTCGAGTGGTTCTCGGTGACGGACGGCGGCACCAGGACCTCGACGGCCGGCTCGCGCCCGTAGGTGGTGAACCTCCAGGTGCCGTCCTTGCCGGCCACGACGATCCAGTCGACCGCGCCCGCGCCGGACTCGACGCGCTGGCAGTCGGCCGACGGGCCGGGCGGGGTGACGCCGCAGCGCAGCGTGACGGCCGCGCCGGGGTCGCCCCACGCCGAGGTGGCCTGGGCGTTGGTGTCGCGCTGCGGCAGGTCGCCGGCGAGCGTGTCCGGCAGCGCGAGCATGACCGGGGCGCACGCCGGGTCGGCGGCGTCCTCGGCCGGCGTCTCGCCAATGGTCGGGGCGCATGCCGCGAGCGGGGCGACGACGAGGGCGGCCAGCGCGACGGCACGGGTCCGGGGAGCGCGGGTCAGCGGGGAACGACGACGGGGCACGACGCCCACGCTACCGGGCCTGGAGGGCCCGCCGACCGCCTACAGTCGTCCCGTGACCGACGCCACCCACCCCCTCGTGCGCGACCTCTCCGAGGAGGAGCTCCTCGCCCGGATCTTCCCCCTCCTGCCGGGTGCCGAGGCCACGCTCCTGGGGCCCGGGGACGACGCCGCGGTGGTCGCGGCCCCCGACGGGCGGTTCGTCGTCACCACCGACGTGCTGGTCGAGGACCGGCACTTCCGCCGCCGCTGGTCGACGGGGTACGACGTCGGCGTCCGGGCCGCGACGGCCAACCTGGCGGACGTCGCGGCGATGGGCGCTCGTCCGACGTCCCTCGTGGTCTCGCTGGTGGTGCCCGGCGACCTGCCGGTGGGCTGGGTGACCGGGCTGGCGCGCGGGCTGGCGGACGCCGGGACCCCCGCGGGCGCGGGCGTCGTCGGCGGCGACCTGTCGGGCGGCGACGCCGTCGTGGTGGCGGTGACCGCGCACGGCGACCTGCAGGGCCGGGCACCGGTGACGCGCTCCGGCGCGCGGGCGGGGGACGTCGTCGCGTACGCGGGGAACAGGGGCCTGTCGGCCGCGGGCCTGGCGCTGCTCGACGCGGGCGCCGCCGCCCCGGCGGACGGCGCGCCGGGCGCGGACGGGGAGCTCGGGCCGTACGTCGGGGGCTACCTGCGCCCCGACGCCCCGCTCGCCGCGGGGCCCGGGGCGGCGACCGCGGGCGCCACCGCGATGCTCGACGTCTCGGACGGTCTGCTGCGCGACGCGGGCCGGATCGCGCGCGCCAGCGGGGTGGGCCTGGACCTGGAGACCACGGCCCTCGCCGCCGACGTGGCGCGACTGCTGCCCGCGGCGCGGGCGCTCGGGGCGGACGCGGTCGCGGCGCTCGGCTGGGTGCTGTCCGGGGGAGAGGACCACGGCCTGCTGGCCACGTTCCCGCCGGACGCGGCGCTGCCCGCGGGGTTCCGGCGGGTCGGGCGGGTGCTCGCCGCCGCGGAGCCCGGCGTCACCGTCGACGGCGGCGAGCCCGCGACCGGCCCCGGCTGGGACCACTTCGCGGGCTGAGCCGGCGGCCGCGCCGCACCGGCGGGGTCAGCCCCGGCGGTAGCGGACCTCGGTGACCGGGGTGTCGCCGATGTCGTCCATGCGCTCGACGCCGTCGGGGTGGAAGCCGTGGCGGCGGTAGAAGTGCCGCGCGCGGTCGTTCTGCGACAGCACCCACAGCGACATGGGCACGCCCTCGGGCACGTCCGACAGGACGGTGCGCATGAGGTCGCGGGCCACGCCGCGGCCCCACGACTCGGGGTCGAGGTAGATCGCGTACAGCTCGAGGTCGCCCTCCTCGGCGTCCTCGTCGCGCGACGGGCCGTAGGACGCGAAGCCGAGGAGGCGGCCGTCACCCTCGGCGACCAGCGTCGTGCGCGTGCCCTCGTCGAGGATCCGCTGCCACTGCGCGGCGCGGTCGTCGACGTCGAGGGAGTCGAGGTACTCGGCCGGCAGCACGGCGGCGTAGGCGCCCTTCCACGACGTGACGTGCACCTGCGCGATGCGCCCGGCGTCGGTCACGTCGGCGGGACGGATCTCCACGTCGTTGTCGGTCTGCACGATCATCTGCTCAGGGTGCCACGACGGCATGCCCTCGGCCAAGGCAGTTTGGTGAATCCTTCACGAATTCTTTGCCGGTCGCGGCGGGCAACGGAGCGGACGGGACCCGGGGCCGGAGACGACAAGACGCCCGCCGGGAAAGTTCCCGACGGGCGTCTCGCGACAAGCGTCGACGACCGGGCGTGCGCCCGGCGCGCAGGCTCAGGCCTGGCGCGTCACCTTGCCTGCCTTGAGGCAAGAGGTGCAGACGTTGACACGCTTGGGGGTACCCGCGACCACGGCACGGACGCGCTGGATGTTCGGGTTCCAGCGGCGCTTCGTGCGGATGTGGGAGTGCGAGATGCTGTGCCCGAAGCCCGGGCCCTTGCCGCAGACGTCGCAGTTGGCAGCCACGGTCTCTCCTGAATCGTCGTGACACGTCCCGCGCCAGGGCAGCAGGACGTGAAGTGTGTGGTCTGGGGGAGCCCGGAACCGCCCGGGCAACCACACGAGGATAGCCGATCCTGAGGGTGACCCTCAACGTGGGGTGCCTCACCGCTACCGTGGGCCGCGGACGCCGCCGGGCCAGGGGAGCATGGCGGGGTGGTCGAGAGCCAGCGGGAGGCGACGTGACGGACCCGGACCTGAGGGACGCGGCCGTCGTGCGGCTGTGGGTCCGGACGGCCGTGGAGGCGCTCGGCGGGGCCCGCACGGCGCTCGACGGGGTCAACGTGTTCCCGGTCGCCGACGGCGACACCGGGACGAACCTGTACCTCACGCTGCGCGAGGGCGCGCACGCCGTGCAGGAGGAGCCCGAGGGCGCGGGCGGAGCGCGCCTCCTGCGGGTGCTGGCCCGCGGCGCCCTCCTCGCCGCGCGCGGCAACTCCGGCGTGATCCTCAGCGAGTGGCTGCGGGGCCTGGCCGCCGCCGCCACCCGCGGCGAGCCCCTCGCGTGGGCGCTGGCCACGGCCGCGCGGACCGCCCGGCTCGCCGTCGCGCACCCCGCACCGGGCACGATCCTCACCGCTGCGGACGCGGCGGCGGACGCGGCACGCACGGTGGCCCCGGACGGCCTGCCCGCCGCCGTCCCGGAGCCGGACCGGCACCGCCGCCGCCAGGAGGTGCTCGACGCCGCCCGCTCGGGGGCGCGCGACGCCCTGCTCACGAGCGCCGGCTCGCTCGAGACCCTCCGCGCCGCGGGCGTGCTCGACGCCGGGGCCGGTGGCCTGCTGCTGGTGCTGGGGGCGCTCGCCGAGGCGCACCGGGCCGTGTCGGAGGCGCCCGGCACGATGGCGCCCGTGACCGGCCCCGTGACCCTTGACGTCGAGCTGCGCCAGGGCGAGCCGCGGCCCGCCGACGCGGACGCGGGGCGAGCCCCTGGGCCCGTCGCCGACGGGCACGCGCACGACGACGCGCTCGAGCTGATGTTCGTGCTGCACCGCCCCGCCGCCGCCGCGGACTTCGGCCCCGGGGCCGTCGCGGACGCGCTGCGCCGCGACCTGGACGCCATCGGCGAGTCGGTGGTCGTGGTGGGCGGCGCGGACGAGCCCGACGAGCCGGACGACCTCGACTCCCCGGACGAGCCGGCCACTCCGGGCGACGAGTCGCTCTGGCAGGCGCACGTGCACACGAACGATCTCGCGGGCGGGCTCGACGTGGCCCGCCGCTGGGCCGCCGACGGCGCCGTCTCGCGCGTGCACGTGCGGCACCTCGCGGTGCTCGGGGAGCACGGGGCGGGGTCGGGCGTCCCCGTCGACGCGGCGTGGGGCGCGGTGGTCGCGACGGGCGCCCCCGCGCTCGCCGGCGAGCTGGCGCGCGGCGGCGCCGTCGTGCTGCTCGACCTCGACCGGCCCGTGACGGCCGACGACCTCGCCCAGGCCGCCCTCGGCGTGCCGGCCGCGCGCGTGCTGGTCGTGCCGGGCCCGGTGCCCGGCGGCACCGACGCGCTGACGCGGTCGCTGGCCGACCACCGCGACCCCGGGGCGGACGAGCCCGCCGTCGTGCTGCTGGACGCGGCCGACGACGTGCGCGTCGTCACGGCGGTCGCCGCGCTCGCGGAGGTGGGTGCGGACGAGGACGGCACCGACGGCGTGCCCGCGGCCGTGCGCGCGGCGCTCGGGCGCCTGACGACGTGGGCCGGCGACGCCGCGGAGGCGGCGCGCGCGCTCGACAGGCTCCTCGCCGCGGCGCCGGACGCGGAGCTGGTCACCGTCCTGGCGGACGCGGGCGCCGCGCCCGCGGGGCTGGACGACGTCGTCCGGGCGGCGGCCGACGCGGTGCCCGACGCGGAGGTGGTGGTGCTCACGACCGGCCGGCCCGGCGCGGGCGTGACGCTCGGGGTCGAGAGGCACGGGGTCGAGACGCACGGTGCCGGGGTGCCGGGGGTCGCGGTGCCCGGGGTGGAGGCGCAGGCGTGACGGGACGCGAGGGCGAGGCCCTGACGAAGGTGCTCGGCGCGCGCAGCGCCGCGCCGCTGGAGAAGCTCGGGCTGGTCACGGCGGGCGACCTGCTGCGCCACTACCCGCGGCGCTACGGCGACCCGGGCACGCTCACGGACATGGACCGGCTCGCGCTCGGCGAGCACGTCACGGTGATGGCCCGCGTCGCGCACGCCACCGTCCGGACGATGCGGTCGCGGGCCGGCGCGATGCTCCAGGCCGTCGTGACCGACGGGCGGCACGAGCTCGCCCTGACGTTCTTCGCGAAGCGCGCCGGCGCGCTGCGGCCGCACGAGGACAAGCTGCGGCCGGGCCGCGTGGGCCTGTTCACCGGCGTGGTCAGCGAGTACCGGGGGACCCGCCAGCTCACGCACCCGGACTACGTGCTGGTCGGCGTCGACGCGGACGACGCCGAGTCCGCCATGTTCGAGGCGAGCCGGCCCATCCCGATCTACCCCGCGTCGTCGGCCGTGCCGAGCTGGCGCATCCAGCGCGCCGTGCGCACGGTGCTCGACCCGCTCACCGAGGCCGACGTCGAGGACCCGGTGCCCGCCGACGTCCGGGAGCGCGCCGGGTTGTCGGGGCGGCTCGACGCCCTGCGGGCGATCCACGTGCCGGACGACCAGCGCGCGTGGCAGCGGGCGCGCCACCGGTTCCGGTTCGAGGAGGCGTTCGTGCTGCAGGCGGCGCTCGCGCAGCGCCGCGCGCACGCCGCGGAGCAGGAGGCCACCGCGCGCCCGCTGCGCGGGTCGGGCGGGGCGAGCCTGCTGGCCGACTTCGACGCCGGCCTGCCGTTCACGCTCACCGAGGGCCAGCGGTCCGTCGGGGAGGACCTCGCGGCCGAGCTCGCGCAGGCGCGGCCCATGCAGCGGCTGCTGCAGGGCGAGGTGGGCTCCGGCAAGACGGTCGTGGCGCTGCGCGCGATGCTGCAGGTCGTCGACGCCGGCGGCCAGGCCGCGCTCCTCGCGCCCACCGAGGTGCTCGCCGCGCAGCACGCGCGCACGCTGCGTGCCCTGCTCGGCCCGCTCGCCGAGGGCGGCCTGCTCGGCGGCGCCGCGCACGGCACCCGGGTGGCGCTCCTCACCGGCTCGCTCGGCGCGGCCGCGCGCAAGGAGGCGCTGCTGCAGGCGGCGAGCGGCGAGGCGGGGATCGTCGTGGGCACCCACGCCCTGCTCGGCGACCAGGTGCAGTTCGCCGACCTCGGGCTGGTCGTCGTGGACGAGCAGCACCGGTTCGGCGTCGAGCAGCGCGACGCGCTGCGCGCCAAGGGACGGGTGGCGCCGCACGTGCTCGTCATGACGGCCACGCCCATCCCGCGGACGGTCGCGATGACGGTGTTCGGCGACCTCGAGACGTCGTCGCTCACCGAGGTGCCCGCCGGGCGGGCCGGGATCACGTCGCACGTGGTGCCCGCCGGCAACCTGCGCTGGATGGAGCGCACGTGGGCGCGTGTGCGCGAGGAGGTCGACAAGGGGCACCGGGCGTACGTCGTGTGCCCGCGGATCCACCCCGACGCCGACCTGCCGGCGGGCGGCGGGGCCGCGTCGAAGGACTTCGACGACGTGCCCGACCTCCTGGAGCTCGTGGACGCCGAGGGGGCCGACGACCGGCCGCCGCTGCGCGCCGTGCTCGAGGTCGCCGACATGCTCCGGGAGACGCCCGCGCTCGCCGGGCTGGACGTCGGCGTGCTGCACGGGCAGATGGCGGCCGCGGACAAGGAGTCCGCCATGGCCGCGTTCGCGGCCGGCGAGCTGCAGGTGCTGGTCTCCACGACGGTGATCGAGGTGGGCGTCGACGTCCCCGAGGCGACCGTGATGGTGGTGTTCGACGCCGACCGCTTCGGCCTGTCGCAGCTGCACCAGCTGCGCGGCCGGGTGGGGCGTGGCGCCGCGGCCGGGCTGTGCCTGCTCGTCTCGACGGCGCAGCCGGGCACGCCCGCCGCGACGCGCGTCGAGGCGCTCGCGGAGACCACGGACGGCTTCCGGCTCGCGACCCTCGACCTGGAGCTGCGCTCCGAGGGCGACGTGCTCGGCGCGGCCCAGTCCGGGAAGTCCAGCTCCCTGCGCCTCCTGCGGGTGGTGCAGGACGCCGACCTCATCGCCGACGCGCGCCGCGAGGCGTCCGCGGTGGTCGACGCCGACCTGGAGCTCGGCGACCACCCGGTGCTGCGCGCAGCGATCGCGGCGCAGCTGGACGACGAGCAGGAGGAGTTCCTCGAGCGGGCCTGACCGCCGCGCGGGTCGCGGGGCCGGGGGGCGGGTGACCTAGGCTCGGCGGCATGACGAGGATCGTGGCCGGCCGGTTCGGCGGGCGCTCGCTGCAGGTGCCGCCGAAGGGGACGCGACCCACCAGCGACCGGGTCCGCGAGGCGATCTTCTCCCGGCTGGACCACCTCGACGTGCTGGACGGCGCGCGGGTGCTGGACCTGTACGCCGGCTCCGGCGCGCTCGGTCTGGAGGCCGCCAGCCGCGGCGCCGCCGAGGTGGTGCTCGTCGACGCGAACCGGCGGGCGGCGGACGTCGCCCGCCGCAACGTCGCGACCCTGGGCCTGCAGCGCGAGGTGCGGGTCGTCGCCGACGCCGCCGAGCGGTTCGCCGCGGGCGCGGCGCCCGCCGGCGGGACCGCGGGGCGGGGGTTCGACGTCGTCTTCCTCGACCCGCCCTACGACCTGGCCGACGACGCGCTCACGACGGTGCTCGCACACCTCGCCGCCCCCGGCGTGCTCGCCGCGGGCGCCGTCGTCGTGGTCGAGCGCTCGACGCGCAGCCCCGAGCCGGCCTGGCCCGCCGGCCTGGCGGCGTTCGCGCGCAAGGACTACGGCGAGACGGCGGTGCACTACGCCGAGCCCGAGCCCGAGCCCGAGCCCGAGCCCGAGCCCGAGTCCGAGCCCGAGCCGGCGGCCGACGTCGCGGCCGAGGGCGACGAGGCGGGCTCAGCCGGCTGACCGGGGCGGGGCGTAGCGCTCCGCGCCCTCGAGCGTGGCGACGGGGATGGCGGCCAGCGCGACCGGGTCGGCGGGGTCGACGAGCGGGACGCGGTCGCCGGCCGCGGCGCCGAGCAGCCGTCGCGTGGCGGCGTCCTCGACCAGCGCGCCCTCGCAGGCGACGAGGTGCTCGGCGAGGAACCCGTGGACGGGGTCGCCGGGCACGGAGTCCGGCCACCCGTCCCCGCCCTCGTCCGCGCCGCCGCCCGCCTCCGCGCCCACGTCCAGCGCGACGAGCAGCATCGCCGGGACGCGAGGCGAGCCCGGCCCGCCCATGCCCGGCTGGAAGTAGGGGAGCGCCAGGGCCCGTGCGCCGTGCCGCGCGTAGAAGCGCAGGCGGGCCGCCGGGTCCCCGTGCTGGGGGTGCGCGGGGTGGTGGGCGGGGTGCTCGACCTCCGCCAGCACGAGGGCCGGCGAGCGCTCCGCCCGCCAGGCCGCGACGGACCGGTCCAGCAGCAGGCCGCCGACGCCGCCGCCGCGCCCGCCCGGGGCGATGGCGAGGTAGTCGACCAGCAGCACCCGCGTGGACGGCGACCAGGACGCGACGATCCCGGCGGCGACGCGGCCGTCGCGCTCGACCCCCAGCGCCGTCTGCGCGCCCGCACGGCAGCCGGCGCGCAGGTCCTCCAGCGACGTCAGCTCGGCGGGCGGGAACGACGGTGCGAGGACGTCGCGCCACAGCGACGCGAGCTGGGTGTCGGTGGTGAGCGGGACGACCGCGGGCGCCGGGCCGGGGGCTGGGGGCATGCCCACCATGGTGTCCCCGCCGGGCGTCCGCGGCACCCCGCGGGCGCCCGCGGGGCACCCGCGACGGGCCCGGCCGGGCTCCCGGGGATCGCCGTCGCCCTGTACTAGCGTGACGGCGTGAGCATCGCCGTCTGCCCCGGGTCGTTCGACCCGATCACCCTCGGCCACCTCGACATCGTCCGGCGCACGCGCCGGATGTTCGACGAGGTCGTGGTCGGGGTGGCCCGCAACGCGTCCAAGAACGCGCTGCTGGGCCCGGAGCAGCGGGTGGAGCTCGCCCGGGCCGCGCTCGCCGCCGACCCGGAGACCGCCGACGTGCGGGTCGAGGTCGTGCCGGGCCTGCTGGTCGACTTCTGCCACGAGGTCGGCGCGGTCGCCGTGGTCAAGGGGCTGCGTGGCGGTGCGGACTTCGACGCCGAGCTGCCGATGGCCCTCATGAACCGGCACCTGACGGGCGTCGAGACGGTCTTCGTGCCCGGCGAGCAGCGCTACGCGCACGTCGCGTCGTCGCTGGTCAAGGACGTGGCGCGGTACGGCGGGCCGATCGAGGACCTCGTGCCGCCCGGCGTCGCCGCGGCGGTGCGGGCGGCACTGGAGCGAGGGAGCAAGTGATGAGCGAGACGACCGAGACCCCGACCGTGGACGACCAGGAGAACCCCGCGGGCGGGCTCCTGGACATCCTCGAGGACCTGGCGGCGCTGGTCGAGAACGCGCGGTCGGTGCCGCTGTCGACCAACGTCAAGGTCGACCGCGAGCAGGCCCTCGCGCTGGTCGACGAGCTGCGCGACGCGCTGCCCACCCAGGTGGCCCGCGCCGACGAGGTGCTCGCCTCCGCGCGGGACACGCTGGACGACGCGCACCGCCAGGCGGAGGAGATCGTGGCGTCGGCCCGGGCCCGCGCCATCGAGCTGGTGCAGACCGAGCAGGTGGTCGTGCAGGCGCAGTCCCGGGCCGCGGAGATCGTGGCCGAGGCGGAGCGCCGCGCGGCCGCGCTGCGGACCGACGCGGACGCGTACTGCGACGGCCGCCTCGCCGACTTCCAGCAGGACCTGGACGCCCTCACGAGCCAGGTGCGCGCGGGCCGGGACAAGCTGGCCGACCGCCTGGAGCAGGGCTCGCCCCGCGTGCGGTGGGACGCCGTCGCCGACCCGCGGTGGCCGCAGGGGAAGCAGTCCTGACCAGCGCATGAGAGACGGGTCACGTCCGGGCGTGCTGCCACCTGCGGCCGCGATGGCCTAGACTAGGTCGCTGGTCCGAGTCCGGGCCGCCCCCTTTCTTCCCGTCTGTCCCTGGAGCCTGCCATCGCTACCGCGAAGCCCTCGCCGCTCGTGCTCGACACGCACGAGCTGTCGCGGCGACCCGGCACGATGCTGGAGGTCGCGCGCGTCGTGCCCGCCCCCGCGGACATGGGTACCGCCGTCATCGGCGTGCCCGAGGGTGACAACCTGACCCTGGGCCTGCGGCTCGAGTCGGTGCTGGAAGGGGTGCTGGTCTCCGGAGTCGTGCGCGGCACGGCGGTGGGGGAGTGCGTGCGCTGCCTCGATCCGGTGTCCCGGCAGGTGACCGTGCACGTGCAGGAGCTCTTCGCCTACCCCGACAGGGCGCAGGCGGCGGAGGACGCGGGCGACGAGGAGGCCGAGGACGAGGCGGTGCTGGTCGACGACCAGGCCGACATCGAGCCGGCGGTTCGGGATTCGCTCGTGACTGCACTACCATTTCAACCGCTGTGCCGTCAGGACTGCCCCGGCCTGTGCTCCGTCTGCGGGGCCCGGCTGGCCGACGATCCTGACCACCATCACGACCTGGTCGACCCTCGCTGGTCGGCACTGCAGACCATGCTCGAGGAGTCGAGCGTGTCCGACGAGACGAAAGAGAGCTAGCCGTGGCTGTTCCGAAGCGCAAGATGTCGCGCAGCAACACCCGGGCGCGTCGCTCGCAGTGGAAGACCACCGCGGCCGTCCTCACCACGTGCCCGAGCTGCAAGGGGCAGAAGCTGTCCCACGCCGCGTGCCCCACCTGTGGCGCGTACAAGGGCCGTCAGTACGCCGAGGCGCTGCGCACCGAGCACGCGGGCTGACATGCCTGCACGCGGCACCCGGCAGCAGCCGGAGCCGACCGCTCTTCTCGAGAAGCTCGGGGTCCACCTGGACCCCGAGCTTCTCGTGCTCGCCCTGACGCACCGCTCGTTCGCGCACGAGGCCGGGGGCATCCCCACCAACGAGCGGCTCGAGTTCCTGGGCGACACCGTGCTCGGCCTCGTCGTCACGGAGGCGCTCTACCGGCGTCACCCGGACCAGTCCGAGGGCGAGCTGGCGAAGATGCGCGCGGCGACGGTGTCCCAGCGCGCGCTCGCCGCGATCGCCCGCCGCCTCGACCTCGGCGCCTACGTGCTGCTGGGCAAGGGCGAGATCCGCACGCGCGGCTTCGACAAGGACTCGATCCTGTCGGACACCGTCGAGGCGTTGATCGGCGCGACCTACCTGTCGCACGGGCTGGAGCCGGCGCGCGCGCTGGTGCACCGCCTCGTGGACACTACCCTCGAGGCCGCCGCCGACCTCGGCGCGGGCCTCGACTGGAAGACCTCGCTGCAGGAGGCGGCCGCCGCGCGCGGGTTCGGCGCCCCCGTGTACGAGGTGACGGGCGAGGGCCCGGAGCACGCCCGCGTCTTCCACGCGCAGGTGGCGGCCGGCCCGGTGCTGGGCCTCGGCACGGGGACCGCCAAGAAGCACGCCGAGCAGGCGGCCGCCGAGGAGGCGTACCACGCCCTGCAGGACCTGCCGGTCCCGGGGTCGGCACCGGTGACCGACGCCGCCGGTGCCTGAGCTCCCCGAGGTCGAGACCGTCCGCGACGGCCTCGACCGCCTGGTGGTGGGCGCCGTCGTGCGCGACGTCGAGGTGTTCCGCGACTACTCCGTACGGCGCCAGGACGGCGGCCCCGCGGGCTTCGCGGACCAGCTCCGCGGCCGGCGCCTGGACGCCGCCGTACGGCGCGGCAAGTTCCTCTGGCTGCCCCTGGGCGCGCCGGCCGGGGCCGGGACGGCGTCCGACGACGGCGCCGCCCTCCTCGCGCACCTCGGGATGTCCGGGCAGCTCCTCGTGCGCGACCCGGCCGTGGCGGGGGACTGGGCGCACCCGCACCTGCGCGTCCGCCTGCATCTCGCGGGCGCGCCCAGCGGCGCCGAGTACCTCGACTTCGTCGACCAGCGGACGTTCGGGCACCTGTCGGTGGTGGACCTGGAGCCGACCCCCGACGGCGCGCCCGGCGGCCTGGGCAGCGACCTCGCGGCCGTGCCGGAGCCGGCGGCGCACATCGGCCGCGACCCGCTGGAC
Organism: Isoptericola sp. NPDC057559; assembly: GCF_042801555.1. Taxonomy (NCBI): domain Bacteria; kingdom Bacillati; phylum Actinomycetota; class Actinomycetes; order Micrococcales; family Promicromonosporaceae; genus Isoptericola; species Isoptericola sp. NPDC057559. The sequence continues at coordinate 15,446 of NZ_JBHVFQ010000015.1, read as the reverse complement.
CCGGCGTTCGACGCCGACGCGGTGGTCGCCGCGGTGCGCCGCCGCCGTACGGGGATCAAGCGCGCGCTGCTCGACCAGGGCCTGCTGTCCGGCGTGGGGAACATCTACGCCGACGAGGCGCTGTGGCGGGCGCGCCTGCACTTCGCGCGCGCGACCGACCGGCTGCGGCCGGTGGAGGTGCGCCGCGCCCTGGACGCCGCCACCGAGGTGATGACGGAGTCCCTCGCGCAGGGCGGCACCAGCTTCGACGCGCTGTACGTCAACGTCAACGGCGAGTCCGGCTACTTCGCCCGCGGCCTCGCGGCCTACGGGCGCGAGGGCGAGCCGTGCCCGCGCTGCGGCACGCCGATCCGCCGCGACGCGTTCATGAACCGCTCGTCGTACACCTGCCCCGTCTGCCAGCCGCGGCCCCGCACCGGCCGCTGGTAGCGCCCGGCCCGGGGGGCCTCAGCGCGCGACGACGTTGCGCAGCCCCGCCGCGCCGTCGGCCAGCCACGCCTCCAGCTGCGCGGTGACGAACGCGGCCGCGTCCTGGGGCCGCCCGCCGGCGACGTGCGGCGTGAGGATCAGGTGCGGCGCGTCCCACAGCGGGGAGGTCTCGGGCAGCGGCTCCGTCTCCGTGACGTCCAGCGCGGCCCCCGCGAGGGTGCCGGCGCGCAGCGCCGCGACCAGGGCCTCCTCGTCCACCGTGGCGCCGCGCCCCGCGTTGACGAACCGCGCGTGCGGGGGCAGCAGCCCGAGCACCCGCGCGTCGAGCGCGTGGTGGGTGGCGTCGGTGGCCGGCAGCAGCGAGACCAGCACGTCCGTGGTGGGCGCCACCTCGTCGATCGACCCGACCACGGGGTAGCCGTAGCGCTCGCCCGGGGTCGACGCGACGCCCGTGACCTGCGCGCCGAGCGCGGCGAGCAGCGGCGCGAGGACGGCCGCGATGGAGCCGAAGCCCCAGACGGTCACGCGGGCGCCGCGCAGGGTGAACAGCGCCTCGTCGCGGGCCTGCTCGCGGCCGAGGCCGCGGTCCCAGACGTGGTCGCGCTGCGCCGCGAGCGTGCGGTCGAGGCGGCGGACCGACGCGAGGACGAGCGCCAGGGTGTGCTCGGCGACGGTCGTGTCGTGCAGGGAGCGGCCGGAGGAGATCACCACCTCCGGGGCGAACCCTGCCGCGAGCGCCTGGTCGGGGCCGGCGTTGAGGGTCTGCACCCAGCGCAGCCGCGGCATGCGCCGGGCGGCGTCCTCCAGGACCCGCTGCGGGCTGGACCACGTGACCAGGACGTCGGCGTCGGCGTGCTCCTCGGGCACCGGGTCGCGCATGACGTAGTGCGCCACCGTGACGCCCGGGACGTCGATCGTGAGGTCGAAGGGGACGTTTCCGGGCACGAGGATCTTCACGCCTCGGGACGCTATCAGCCCGGCGGAGGAGTGGTTCCGGACCGTTCGCCGTGCGCCCTGTGACCTGCCCTCTTATCGTTCGAGAGGTCCGGCGTCCGCCGGGGTCACGGGTGTCGAGGAGGTCGGCATGACGACGTCGGGGACGGGGACGGCGCCGCCGACCCGTGCGCAGGTGCGGCAGGCGATGACCGCGCGCACGCCACGCAACTACATCACCTGGCTCACGCTCGCCTTCATGATCACCTCGTCGGTGGCGAGCCTGCGGGCGGCGCCGACGATGGCGGTCTACGGCCTTGCGGCGGTGTTCCTGTACGTCGTGCCGGCGATCGTGTTCCTGCTGCCGACGTCGCTGGTCTCGGCGGAGCTCGCGTCGGGGTGGTCGGGCGGCGTGTACCGCTGGGTGGCGGAGGGGCTCTCGAAGCCGCTCGGCTTCCTGGCCGTGTGGTGCCAGTTCGCGATGACGATCTTCTACTACCCGAGCCTGCTGGGGTACGTGGCCAGCACGCTCGCGTACGTCATCAACCCGGCGCTGGCGTCCAACGGCGTCTACGTGGCGATCGTCATCATCGTCATCTACTGGGCCGGCGTGTGGGTGTCGTCGCAGGGCACGAAGACGGTCGCGGGGCTGTCGAGCGCGGGGCTGATCATCGGCACGCTGATCCCCGCGGCGATCCTCGTGGTGCTGGGCATGGTGTTCCTCGGGCAGGGCAACGCCTCGGCCGCGCCGATGGACTCCTCCCACCTGCTGCCGCAGTGGACGGGCATCGCGTCGCTGGTGCTCATCGTCAACAACTTCCTGTCGTACGCCGGCATGGAGATGAACTCCGTGCACGTGAACACGCTGAAGAACCCGGGCAAGGAGTTCCCGCGCGCGATGTTCCTGGCGATCGGCCTGGTGCTGCTGATCTTCATCCTCCCGGCGGTCGCGATCAGCTGGGTGATCCCGGCGGACCAGCTCTCCCTCACCGCGGGCGTCATGCAGGCGTTCGACGCGTTCTTCGCCAACTTCGGCGTCTCGTGGCTGACGCCGATCCTCGGCCTCATGCTCATCGCCGCGTCGATCGGCGGCATGCTCACCTGGCTCGCGGGGCCGTCGAAGGGCCTGCTGACGGTGGCGCGCGAGGAGGGCTACATGCCGCCCTTCCTGCAGCGGCTCAACAAGAACGGCGTGCAGCAGAACATCCTCGTCGCGCAGGGCATGTTCACCACGTTCATCGCCCTGCTGTACGCGTTCATCCCCGACGTCTCCAGCGCCTACTGGATCCTGTCGGTGATCACCACGCAGGTGTACCTGATCATGTACCTGCTGCTGTTCGTCGCGGCGATGCGCCTGCGCCGCACCGCGCCGGACCACCCCCGCGGTTACCGCGCCCCCGCGCTCGGCGTCCTGTGCGTGGTGGGCTTCCTCGCCTCCGTCGCCGCGATGGTGATCGGCTTCGTGCCGCCCGCCCAGTTCTCGAGCGGTTCGGTGGGGGTCTACATCCTCATCGTGGGCGGCGGGCTCGGCGTCATCGGCCTGCTCATCCCGTGGCTGTTCCTGAGGTTGCGCAAGCCGTCGTGGCGGCAGCCGGCGGAGGACGACGGCACGGCGGACGACGCGGCGGGCCCGGCGGCCGCCGGGACGGAGGCCTGAGATGACCACGACGACGCCGTCGCACGAGCCGGAGCGCGGGGCTCAGGGGCGCAAGCGCTGGATCACGTACACCGCGGCGGCGGTGCTGCTGCTCCTGCTCGGCGCGGTCATGATGATCCAGTTCGCCGGCCACCAGGACCGGCAGGACCAGCGCGAGGCGGAGCAGAAGGCCGCGACGCTGCACGCCGCGTTCGCCGAGATCGGGATCACGTCCTTCTCCGAGGAGACCATCGCCCGCGTGCTCGGCTCCGACGGCGGCGGGTTCTGCACCGACCCGGCCGCGCTGGTCGACGCCACCGCGAACCTCGCGGCCGCCAACGGCGCCGCCGGCCCCGGCATCCGCCCCTCGGTGCTCGACGAGCGGCGCCTGGAGGGCGACCGCCTCGTCATCGAGACGTACTGCCCGGACCAGCTCGACGAGTTCGACGCGTACGTCGACTCGCTCAACCTGGACCCCACCACCACCCAGTCGACCGACCCGTCCACCACCCAGGAGGGCTCATGACCACCGCCCCCGACGTCGAGGCCCTGCGCGCCGCCGTCGCGCCGCTGCTGCCGCGCGCGCTGGACGACCTGCGCACGCTCGTCGCCATCCCGTCCGTCGCGGACGAGCGCCTCTTCCCGCGCGCCGAGTGCGAGCGCGCGGCGCAGTGGGTGGTCGACGCCTTCCGCGCGGAGGGCATCGACGACGCCCGCCGCGAGCGCACCCCGGACGGCTCGGATGTGGTGGTCGGGTACCGGCCCGGCCCGCCCGGCGCGCCGACGGTGCTGCTGTACGCGCACTACGACGTGCAGCCGCCGCTCGACGACGCCGCGTGGAAGACCCCGCCGTTCGAGCTGACGGAGCGCGACGGCCGCTACTACGGGCGCGGGTCCGCCGACTGCAAGGGGAACGTCGTCACGCACCTCACGGCCCTGCGCGCGTTGCGCTCGCTGGTGGGCGAGGACCTGCCGGTGGGCGTGCGCATCGTGGTCGAGGGCTCGGAGGAGCAGGGCACCGGCGGCCTCGACCAGTGGGTCGAGGCCAACCCGGGGGCGCTCGCCGCCGACGCGATGCTGGTGCAGGACACCGGCAACGCCCGCCTCGGCCTCCCGACGCTCACCGTGTCGCTGCGCGGCGCCACCACCGTGGTGCTGCACGTCGAGGCGCTCGAGGGCGAGATCCACTCCGGCATGTTCGGCGGCGCGGCGCCCGACGCGCTCGCCGCGCTGGTCGCGATCCTGGCGTCCCTGCGCGACACGGAGGGCAACACGACCATCGACGGCGTGGACGCGTCGGGCACCTGGCCGGGCGTCGGGTACGACGCCGACCAGTTCCGCGGCGACGCCGGCGCGCTCCCCGGGACGCGGCTGCTGGGCGACGGCGCCGTGGCCGACATGCTCTGGGCGCGCCCGGCGGTGACGATCCTCGGGATCGACGCGCCGTCGGTCGTGGGCTCCGCGGCGGCGATCCAGCCGCGCGCCGCGGCCAGGCTCAACCTCCGGGTGCCGCCCGGTGCGGACGCCCGCGACCTGCAGGACAAGCTCGTGGCCCACCTCGAGGCCCACGCCCCGTGGGGCGTGCGGGTCACCGTGGAGCGCGACGCCGTCGGGCAGCCGTTCGCCGCCCGCACCGACGGGCACGTCTTCGAGACCCTGTCGGCGGCGCTCGCGGACGCGTACGGCGAGGCCACGGTGACGGCCGGCCAGGGCGGCTCCATCCCGCTGTGCAACATCCTGGCGAGCCAGTACCCGGACGCGGCGATCGTGCTCCTCGGGGTCGAGGAGCCCGCGTGCCTCATCCACGCGCCGAACGAGAGCGTGCACCCGAGCGAGATCGAGAACCTGGCCGTGGGCGAGGCGCTCTTCCTGGCCCGGCTCGGCCAGGGATGACCGCCGTGCCCGCCGCCCGGTACGACGCGGTCGTGGTGGGCGGCGGGCACAACGGGCTCACCGCCGCCGCGTACCTCGCGCGGGCGGGGCGGGCGGTCCTCGTCCTGGAGCGGCTCGAGCACGTGGGCGGGGCCGCGGTCTCCGCCCCGGTGTTCCCGGGCGTGGACGCGCGGCTGTCGCGGTACTCCTACCTGGTGTCCCTGCTGCCGCGGCGGGTCGTCGACGAGCTCGCCCTGCCCCTGACCCTGCGGCGCCGGCGGTACTCCTCGTACACGCCGGTGGGCGACGCGGGGCTGCTCGTCGACACGGGCGACGCCGCCGCCACGCGGGCGTCGTTCGCCGCCGTCGGGGCGCCCGCGGCCGACCACGACGCGTGGCGGCGCTGGTACGCCGCGACCGGCCGCCTCGCGCGGCGCCTGTTCCCCACGCTCACCGAGCCCCTGCCGTCCCGCGCCGAGGCCCGCGCCCTCGTGGACGACGACGCCGCCTGGGACGCCCTCGTCGAGCGACCGCTGGGGGAGGCGCTGCGCACCCGGTTCGGCTCCGACGTCGTGCGCGGCGTGGTCGCGACCGACGCGCTGATCGGCACGTTCGCGGGCCTGGACGACCCCTCGCTGGCGCAGAACCGCTGCTACCTCTACCACGTGGTGGGCGGCGGCACCGGGGACTGGGACGTGCCCGTGGGCGGCATGGGCTCGGTGTCCGGGGCGCTGCGGGACGCGGCGCTCGCGGCCGGGGCGACGGTCGTGACGCGCGCCGACGTGACCGCCGTCGACCCGGGCGCGGGCGGCGACGCCCAGGTCTCCTGGACGGACGACGACGGCCGCACGCACGGCGTCGCGGCGGGCGCGGTCCTGTGCGGCGCGGCGCCCGCCACCCTGGACCGCCTGCTCGCCGCGGCCGGTGCGGCACCGTCCGGCCGGGCCGGGGCCCGCGCCCCCGAGGGCGCGCAGCTCAAGGTCAACATGCTGCTGGGGCGCCTGCCCAGGCTGCGCGACGGCGTCGACCCGGTCGCCGCGTTCAGCGGCACCTTCCACGTGAACGAGTCGTTCGACCAGCTCCGGGCCGCGCACGCCGACGCCGCGGCCGGCCGTGTCCCGGCGGTGCCGCCGTGCGAGATCTACTGCCACTCGCTCACCGACCCGTCGATCCTCGGGGCGGACCTGCGCGCGTCGGGCGCCCAGACGCTCACCCTGTTCGGCCTGCACATGCCCGAGCGGCTGTTCCGCACCGGCGACCCGGCCGCGCAGGACGCCGCGCGGGACCGGGCGCTCGCCGCCACGTTCGCGTCCCTGGACTCCGTGCTCGCCGAGCCGATCGAGGACGTGCTGCTGCGCGGCCCGGACGACCGGCCGTGCCTGGAGGCGCGCACGCCCGTCGACCTGGAGCGCGACGTCGGGCTGCCGGGCGGGCACATCTTCCACCGCGACCTGTCGTGGCCGTGGGCGCCGGACGGCGGCGGCGACGGCGGCGACACGGCCGGACTCGACCGGCCCGGGTCGTGGGGCGTCGAGACCGTGCACCCGCGCGTGCTGCTGGCGGGTGCCGGCGCGCGGCGCGGCGGGGGCGTGAGCGGCGTCCCCGGCCGCGCCGCGGCGATGGCGGTGCTCGGGGCGGGCTAGCCCTGGGGCGCCAGGGTGCGCAGGACGCAGAACTCGTTGCCCTCCGGGTCGCCCAGCACCTCCCAGCTCGCGTCGGGGTCCTGCCCCACGTCGACGCGGGAGGCGCCGAGCCCGAGCAGCCTCGCGACCTCGTCCTCGGAGCTCCGGTCGATCGGGCTGACGTCCAGGTGGAGCCGGTTCTGCACGGTCTTGGCCTGCGGCACCCGCGCGAAGACCAGGGTGGGGGCCTCCTGGCGGGCGCGGACGCCCTCGACGGTCGGCTCCCACGAGCCGATCTCCACCTGGTCGTCGCGGCGCTCGAGGACGTCGAAGCCCAGCACCTCGCACCAGAAGGCGGCGAGCCGCTCCGGGTCGTGGCAGTGGACGACCACCTCGGTGAGCCTGCTCGTCATCGGTCCGCCCCCTTCGGCGCGACGGCCTCCAGGTCGTCGACGCTCCCCGACATGATCGTGCGCACGTGCGCCGTGACGTGCTCGACGGGCCAGTCCCACCAGGCCAGCGCGAGGAGCCGGGCGACGTCCCGCTCGGAGAACCGGGTACGCAGGACGCGCGCCGGGTTCCCGCCGACGATGCCGTAGTCCGGCACGTCGTGGGTGACCACCGCGCCCGCGCCGACGACCGCGCCGTGCCCGATGCGCACGCCCGGCAGCACCGTGGCGCCGTGCCCGAACCAGACGTCGTGGCCGACCACCGTGTCGCCGCGGCTCGGGAGACCGGTGAGGAGGTCGACGTGGTCCGCCCAGGATCCGCCGAGGGTGGGGAACGGGAACGTGGACGGGCCGTCCATGCGGTGGTTGGCCCCGTTCATGAGGAAGCGGGTGCCGGTCCCGAGCGCGCAGTACCTGCCGATCCGGAGCTTCTCGGGCCCGTAGTGGTAGAGCACGTTGCGGGTCTCGAAGGCCGTCGCGTCGTCCGGGTCGTCGTAGTAGGAGTACTCCCCGACCTCGATCAGCGGGGACGTCACCAGGGGCTTGAGCTGCACCACCCGGGGCTGGCCGGGCATCGGGTGCAGGATCGTCGGATCAGCGGGAACGGGCATGCGTCGCGGTCTCCTCGTCGGTCGTGCTTCGCGTCCGGCCCATGATGAGGCTCCCGGCCCGGCCGGTCATCCTCATTCCTGCGGTCAGCCCGGCGCCCCGACCGCCCGCTCCTGCGCGGCGGCCCAGGCGTAGCCCGGGTCGTCGCGGAGCAGGGCGTCGTGGGGGCCGCGTGCGACGACCCGGGCTGGGCCGCCGGGGCCGCCGGGGCCGGCGGGGGCCGCGCCGAGCAGCAGCACCTCGTCGGCGGACGCGAGCGGCGTGAGGCGGTGCGAGGCGACCACGACCGCCCGGCCCGTGGCCCGCGCGTGGGCCGCGAGGGTGCCCACGAGCGCGTCGGCGGTCGCGGCGTCGAGGTGCTCGGCCGGCTCGTCGACGAGCAGCACGCCGGCCGGGGCGAGCAGCGCCCGCGCCACCAGCAGCCGACGGCGCTCGCCCCCGGAGACGTCCGCGCCGTCCGGGCCGAGCATCGCGTCGAGGCCGTCCGGCAGCGCCGCCAGCCAGGTGTCGAGGCCGACGGCGGCCAGCGCGTCGCGGGCGTCGTCCTCGGTCACGTCGGGGCGGGCCACGCGCAGGTTCTCCAGCACGGTCGTGCCGAAGAGGTGGCCGTCCTCCGCGACGAAGAGCGTGCCGCCGGACGCGGCGCGCACCTGCCCCGCGCGGACCGGGAGCAGCCCGGCGGCCGTGAGCAGCAGCGTCGTCTTGCCAACGCCGGACGGGCCGGCCAGCGCGACCACGGCGCCCGGCCGCAGCGCGAGGTCCACGCCCGCCACGACCGTGCGGTCCGCCCAGCCCGCGGCGACGCCGTCGAGCTCCAGCAGGTCGCCGCCCGCGGGGGCCGGCCCGGGCGCGGGGGCCGCGGGGGCCGCGGGAACGGCGTCGGGGAGGAGGGCGACGAGCCGGCGGGCGGCCTCCCGGGAACGGCGCAGCTGGACGGCCGCGGCCGGGAGCGTGGACGTGGCCTCGAAGACGGCGAGCGGGGTGAGGACGACGACGGCCAGCTCGACGGGCGTCAGCGCGCCCGCCGCGACGGCCGGCACGCCGAGCAGCAGCGAGCACAGCACGGCGAGCGTCTGTGCGCCGGCGTCGATGGCGGCCGACGTGCCCGAGATGCGCGCGCCGTCGTGGGTGGAGCGCGTGAGCCGGGCGTCGGCGGCGCGCAGCCCGGCCAGCCGGTCGTCGAGGCGGCCGGCGACGCGCAGCTGCTGCCCGTCCTCGAGCAGCTCCAGGGCCCGGCCGGTGACCTCGGCGCGGGCGGCGGCGCCGCGGCGCTCGACGGACGCCGCGGCCCGCGACGCCAGCCACGGCGCGAGCACCCCCGTGAGCAGCAGGCAGCCGAGCAGGGTGAGCCCCGCGGCGGGCAGGAACGCGCCCACCAGGATCACGGAGCCCAGGCCGACGCCGACGGCCACGCCGGCGGGGATCAGCGCGCGGACGACGACGTCGCCCACCGCGTCCACGTCGGCGCCCACCCGGGCCAGCAGGTCGCCGCGGCGCAGCGCGACGACCCGCGTGACGGGGCCGCGGGCGAGCGCGTCGTAGAGGTTGGCGCGCAGGGCGGCCATGCCGCGCAGGGCGACGTCGTGGGAGGCGAGCCGCTCCAGGTAGCGCAGCACGCCTCGCCCGGTGCCGAACGCGCGCACGGCGACGACGGCCACCGACAGCTGCAGCACCGGCGGCATCTGCGACGCCCGCGCGATGAGCCACGCCGCCGCGGCGGCCAGGCCCACCGAGAACCCGAGCGCGAGCGTGCCCAGCACCACCGCCCGCAGCACGCGCGACCAGCGCACCTCGAGCATCGGCAGCACGCGGCGCAGCGGGTCGCGCGTGCCGGCGTGCGGGGCCGCGGCCGTCCCCGGGGCCGTGGCCGGTGTCGTCCCCGGCGTGCGCGCGCTCATCGGCCCACCACCTCCCCGCCCTCGGCGACGCGCCGCGAAGCGACGTCCACCACCTGGTCGGCCAGCGCCAGCAGGGACGCGCGGTGGGCGACGACGACCACGGTGCGGCCCGCGTCGCGCCACGCGCGCACGGTGTCGAGCACCACCTGCTCGCCGCGGGCGTCGAGGTGGGCGGTGGGCTCGTCGAGCAGCACCAGCGGCGGGGGAGCGGAGCCGCCCGTCCCGGCGCCGTCGAGCAGCGCCGCCGTGAGGGCCACGCGCTGCCGCTGCCCGACGCTCAACCCCGTGCCGCCCAGGCCGACGGGCGTGTCCCAGCCCTGGGGCAGCCCGGCGACGACGGCGTCCAGGCCCGTGGTGCGGGCGGCGGCGGCCAGCTCGTCGGCACGGACGTCACGGCCGTCGGCGACGGCGTCGCGCAGGGTGCCGGGCGCGAGGCTGGGGCGCTGGGGCACCCACGTGACCTGCGGCCACCAGGTGGCCGGGTCGACGTCGGCGAGGTCGACGGGAGCCGGATCGACGGACGTCGTGTCCGCGGGCTCGACGACGATCCGCCCCTCGTCGGGCCGCAGCAGCCCGAGCAGGACGAGGGCCGTGGTCGACTTGCCCGCACCGCTGGGTCCGCGCAGCGCCACGACCCGGCCGCCGCCGGGGCGGCCCGTGCCGAGCGGCACCCGGGCGGTGAGCCCGGCGGGCGCGGCGACGCCGCGGTCCCCGGCGCGCACGCCCACGCCGTCGAGGACGAGGGTGGCGCCCGCGAGCGCCGGCGCGGGCGCGGTGCCGGCGTCGGGCAGCGGCTGCTCGAGCACGGCGAAGGCGCGGTCGGCGGCCGCGAGGCCGTCGGTGGAGGAGTGGAACTCGGCGCCGACCCGGCGCAGCGGCAGGTACACCTCGGGCGCGAGGACGAGGACGGCGATGGCGGGGACCAGCGCGATCATCCCCTCCACCAGGCGCAGGCCGACGCCCACCGCGACGATCGCCACCGACAGCGTGGTGAGCAGCTCGAGCACCATGCCCGACAGGAACGCGATCCGCAGCGTGCCCATGGTCGCGCGCCGCGACGCGTCGCCGAGGGCCCGCACCCGCGCGCCGGGCCCGATCTCGCGCCCGAACGCGCGCAGGGTGGGCAGCCCGGCCAGCAGGTCGAGCACCTGGGAGCCCAGGCGCTCGATCGTGTGCAGCCGGCGCTCGGACGCGCCGGCGGTCATCACGCCGACGAGCCACATGAACAGGGGCACGAGCGGCAGCGTCACGACGCAGATCAGCGCGGACACCCAGTCCAGCCCGAGCACGACCAGCACCAGCACCGGGGTGAGGATCGCGGTGAGCAGCAGCTGCGGCAGGTACCGGACGAGGTACGGCGCCAGGTCGTCGAGGCCGCGGGTGGCCAGCGTGGCCGTGGCCGCGGAGCCTGCGTCGCCGCCGGCCCGCGGCCCGAGCGCCACGGTGTGCGCCACGACCTGCTCGCGCAGCTCGGCGACGACGTCCGCGGCCGCCTTCTGCGCGTACCGCTCCTGGGCCCAGGCGATCGCCGCCCGCGCCGCGAGGGCGGCGACGAGCACCCCGAGCCACGGCGCGAGGTCCGCCAGGGCGAGGGGCGTGCCCGCGCTGCCCGCGGTGACCGCGGGCCCCAGCGTGTGGGCGATGGCGAACGCCTGCACGACCACCGCGCCGGCGGCGGCGACGCCGAGCGCGGCGGTCAGGGCGACGTACCACCGGGCCGCGCGGGCGCGTCGCAGCAGGCGCGGGTCGAGGGGCTTCACGGGAGCAGGCTAGGGCTCGGCACGGACGGTGCTCGGACGGCGCTCGCGCGGCGCGTCAGAACGCCGCGTCCTTGATCTTCTGCCAGGACAGCCCGGCGGGCGCGGGGATGTCCTTGCTGGACAGCCGGCGGCGGAACACCCAGTACGTCCAGGCCTGGTAGGCGATGACGAGCGGGGTGAGGACCACGGCCACCCACGACATCACCGTGAGCGTGTAGGGGGTGGAGGAGGCCTCGGCCACGGTGAGGGCCACGCCGCCGTCGACGGCGGGGATGACGTCGGGGTACATGGAGCCGAAGATGAGCACGACGGCGGCCGCGATGGTCACGGCCGACAGGGTGAACGCGACGCCCTCGCGGCGGGCCCGCGCGGCCACGACCACGCCGACGAGCGCGAGCGCGGCGACCGCCACCGGCACCCAGGTCCACGCCACGGAGTAGGCGACCTGCGCCCAGACGGCCCAGCCGCCGGCCACGACCAGCGCGACGACCGACAGCACCGACGCGAGCCGGCCCGCGCGCTCGCGGACGTCGCCGTCGGTCTTGAGCGCCACGAACACGCTGCCGTGCAGCAGGAACAGCACCAGCGTGGTGAGGCCGCCGGCGAGCGCGAACGGGTTGAGCAGCGCCCAGAACCCGCCCACGTACTGGAACGACTCGTCGAGCAGCAGCCCGCGCACGAGGTTGCCGAACGCCACGCCCCACATGACCGCGGGGACCCACGACCCGAACTGGATCGCGAGGTCGCAGCGCCGCGCCCAGCGGGCGTCGGCGATCTTGCCCCGGTACTCGAACGCGACGCCGCGGGCGACGAGCGCCAGCAGGATGATCAGCAGCGGGATGTAGAAGCCGGAGAACATGGTGGCGTACCACTCGGGGAACGCGGCGAAGGTCGCGCCGCCCGCGGTGAGCAGCCACACCTCGTTGCCGTCCCACACCGGCCCGATGGTGTTGATGAGGACGCGACGCTCCTTGTCGCGCTGCTCCTTGCCGCCGCGCGGCAGGATCGACAGCAGCATGCCGACGCCGAAGTCGAAGCCCTCGAGCACGAGGTAGCCGGTCCACAGGACGGCGATGATGACGAACCAGAGGATCGCGAGGTCCACGGCAGTAGCTCCAGTCTCGTTTTCTCGGCGCTCAGTACGCGAAGGACAGCGGGCGGTCGGTGTCGTCCGGGCTCTGCGCCTCGGGCGACTCGTCCCGGACCGAGGCGGGCACGCCCTCGATCGTGTACCGGTGCATGAGGCGGTACCAGACGACGGCGAGCAGCGCGTAGACGAGCGTGAGCACGATCATCGACGCGAGGATCACGCCCGGCGGGACCGCCGTCGAGACGCCGCGCTCGGTGAGCAGGCGTACCTGGTCGATGCCGCTCGGGTTGGGTGCCACGACCCACGGCTGCCTGCCGACCTCGGTGAAGATCCACCCGAACGAGCAGGCGATGAACGGCATGGGCAGGGCCAGGATGCCGAGCCGCCCGAGCCAGACGTTCTCGCTCACGCGTCCCTTGCGCGTCAGCCAGAGCGCGAGGAGGGCGAGGGCGGCGGAGAAGGCGGCGAAGCCGATCATGAGGCGGAACGACCAGTACGCGACGGCGAGCGGCGGCGTGTAGACGACGGGGTCGCCGGAGGCGGTGGTGTCGCCGTAGCGCTCCGTGTACTGCTGCTGCACGTCGTTGACGCCGGGCAGGAAGGACTCGGGGCCGGAGAAGTGGCCCGTGCCGAGGTAGCTGGCGAGGCCGGGGACGGTGAGGATGTGCCGCACGCCCTCGCAGCCCTCGTTGAGGTTGCCGATCGACAGGATGGAGAAGGCCGCGGCCTCCTCGCCGTCGCACAGGGCCTCGGCCGACGCCATCTTGCCGGGCTGCTGCTCGAACATGAGCTTGCCCTGCACGTCGCCGGACCAGATGACGCCGGCGCCGGCGACGAGCATGACCCAGGCCCCGAGGACGACGGCGGGGCGGTAGACGTTCCGCGCCGTCTCGACGTTCTCGGCCTTCTTCGTGCGGGCGAGGCGCACCATCCACCAGGCCGCGATGCCGCACACGAACGTGCCGGCGGTGAGGAACGCGGCGGTGATGGTGTGGGGGAAGGCCGCCCACAGGGTGTTGTTGGTGAGCACCGCGCCGATGGACTCCATCTCGGCGCGCCCCGTCTCGGGGTTGTAGATCGTGCCGACCGGGTGCTGCATCCACGAGTTGGCGGCGAGGATGAAGAACGCCGAGAGGTTCGTGGCGATCGCGAACAGCCAGATGGCCGCGAGGTGCACCTTCTTGGACACGCGGTCCCAGCCGAAGATCCACAGGCCGAGGAAGACGGACTCGACGAAGAAGGCGGCCAGCGCCTCCATCGCGAGGGGGGCGCCGAAGACGTCGCCCACGAAGCGGGAGTACTCGCTCCACGCCATCCCGAACTGGAACTCCTGCCAGATGCCGGTCACGACGCCGAGCGCGAAGTTGATCAGCAGGAGCTTGCCGAAGAACTTCGTCAGACGCAGCCAGCGCTCCTTCTTGGTCACCACCCACGCCGTCTGCATCGCGGCGACCAGGGGCGCGAGGCCGATGGTCAACGGGACGAAGATGAAGTGGTAGACGGTGGTGATGGCGAACTGCCAGCGGGCCAGTGCGAGGGCGTCCACGGGTTCTCCTGATTTTCGACCGAGTCGTCTTTCGACGGTATGACCACTGGCCCGTGGGCGCACGACCAGGGCGGTCGCCGCCACGGAGCCCTGCTCGTGAAGACTTTCACGATCTTGGTCGTGAAGGTCTTCACAAGTCAAACCCGGGACGGGCACGGCGTGTCCGGCGGCGGCGTGTCACGCGGCGGGTCGCGCAGGATGCGATACTGGTCCGAAGCCGCACGGGCCCACATCCCGGGGCGGCCCACGAGCTCGCAGCACTCGCGATCCGCACGCGATGCCGCCGCCTGGCACGAGGCCGGGGGGTGGGCGTCCGCGAAGAGAGCGGTGCCGCAGCCGGAACCGAGACTTCCGTCGGTCGGTGCGCTGAGCAGCGCCGCCGTCCGACGACGACCACCGGGGTCCGCACGTGTGGGGGCGGGATCTCCGGAGCTGGAGCGCCTTCCGTGACGTCCGACAACCCGACCGACGCCGCAGCCCGCAAGCCCGTTCGCCGCCGCGCGACCCGCGCCGCCGGCGGCCCGCAGGACGCCGCCACCGAGCAGCCCGCGACGACCCCGGACACCCCGGCCGCCGCGCTGTCCGACCTCGTCCTGCCGGAGCGCTCCGACGCCCGCGAGGACGCTCCCGGGGGCGGCACCGGGAACCTCGCCGACATCGTGCTGCCGCAGGGCCCGAGCGGCCGCACCGAGGGCGACGACGCAGGCCAGAAGCCCGCCCGTACCCGCCGCCGGGCCACCCGCTCCACGGGCGCGCAGCGCGCCGCCGAGCCGGCCGCCGACGCGCCGCCCGCCACGGAGGCCGTCGTCGAGACGCCCGCCGAGGCTCCCGCGACGCCGGCGGCCGAGCCCGCCCCCGAGGCCGAGGCGGCCCCCGCGACCAAGCCCCGCACCCGCGCACGCCGGGCCACGGGCTCGACGACGAAGAAGGCCGCGACGGAGGAGCCCGCCGCGACCGAGGCCGCGGAGCCGGCGGAGGCACCCGCCGCGACGAAGAGCACCGCGAAGACCGCCGCGAAGAGCGCCACCAAGACCGGCGCGAAGCGCTCCGCCCGGACGGCCGAGACCGAGGAGAAGGAGCCCGCGGCGAAGGCCGCGAGGAAGACCACGCGCAAGAAGGCAGCCCCCGCGGCGCCCGCCGAGGAGACCGCTCCGGAGGCGACCGCACCGGAGACCGCCGCCGCGGCGCAGCCGGAACCGACCGCTCCGCGGTCGCCGGCCGCCAGGGGCGGCGGGTCCGTGACCCCGCGTCTCGCGACCACGGCCGTCCTGTTCCAGGCGCCGGACCTGTCCGGCCGCCGCGCCCGCCGCGCCCAGGCCCCCGCGGGCCCGCCGCGCCCGCACGACGAGCCGGCCGCGCCCTCGTTCGCGTCGAAGGTGAGCACCGAGCCGGCCGCCGAGACCACCGAGCCGGCCGCCGCGCCCGCCGCGCCTGCGGCGTCCACCGCCGAGGTCCCGGCCGAGGCCGCCGCCGCGACGACCGGAGGCGCGACGCGCTCGCGGTCGCGCCGCGCCACCCGCCCGTCCAAGGCGGCGCAGCCCGCGGTCGCGGAGACCGAGGCCACCCGGCCCGAGGCCACCCGGCCCGAGGCCGCGCCGGAGC
>NZ_JBHVFQ010000014.1:0-113904 GCF_042801555.1 Isoptericola sp. NPDC057559 | reverse complement strand
CGGGTGCGTGGCCGCCGCCCTCGGCGTCGACGAGGAGGCGACCGCGCGGGCGAGTCTCTACGACGACGCGCAGGCCGTGGCGTCCGCGGCGCTCAAGCTCTCCCCGGGCGACCCGGCGGACGCGGCGGCCTGGGTGCTCGCCGCGGAGGCCGACGTCGCCGCCCTCGTGCGCGCCGCCGTCGCCGTCCCGCACCCCGACGACCTCCCGGCGACCACCGCCCCCCAGGCGGAGGGCTGGTCGCTGGCCCACCACCACCGAACCAGGAGAATCTTCGTTGCCTGAGAACCACAGCCACACCCGTCCTCGCGCCCTGCGCCTCGGCGTCGCCGGCCCCGTCGGCGTCGGCAAGTCCACGATCCTCGCCACGCTGTGCCGCGAGCTCGCGGACGAGCTGAGCATGGCCGTCGTCACCAACGACATCTACACGGACGAGGACGCGCGCTACCTGCGCTCCGCCGGCGTGCTGCCCGTCGAGCGCATCCACGCGGTCGAGACCGGCGCCTGCCCGCACACCGCCATCCGCGACGACGTCACGCCGAACCTGCTGGCCGTCGAGGACCTCGAGGAGCGGTTCGCGCCGCTGGACCTCGTCGTCGTCGAGAGCGGCGGCGACAACCTCACCGCCACCTTCAGCCCCGCGCTGGTGGACGCGCAGATCTTCGTGCTCGACGTCGCCGGCGGCGGCGACGTGGCCCGCAAGGGCGGCCCCGGCATCGAGCGCGCCGACCTGCTGGTCGTCAACAAGACCGACCTCGCCCCGTACGTCGGCGTCGACGCCGAGCAGATGGTCGCCGACGCGACCGCGGCCCGCGACGGCCGCCCCGTGCTGGCCCTCAGCCAGCGGGACCAGGACACCGTGACCCGCCTGGGCGACTGGGCGCGCGAGGTGCTGCGCAGCTTCCGCGCGGGCGACCACGTGGCGCAGGACCCGGGCCCGATGGCGCCGCACACGCACGCGGACGGCACCACGCACGCACACGCGTGAGCACGTCGACCGGCGCCGACCACGGCTCGGCGAGTCGTTCGGCGGGTGGCTCGGCGGGTGCCGCGCGGGTCACCGTCGAGCTCGTCGGCGGGCGGGCGCGCCTCGTCGAGCTCGTCGGCAGCGTGCACCTGCGCCCGCGGCCGGTGCTGGTCGACGGCCCGCTCGCCCGCGTGGCGCTGGTCGGCACGTTCGCCCTGCTCCTCGCGGGGGACGACGTGCGGGTCGAGCTGCGCGTGGGCGCGGGTGTCGTGCTCGAGCTCATCGAGCCGTCCGGCGTCGTCGCGTACGACGTGCGCGGCGGCGACGGCGCGTCCTGGGCCGTGCACGCCACGGTCGCCGAGGGCGGGGCGCTCGTGTGGAAGGGCGCGCCGTTCGTCGTGACCGCGGGCGCCGACGTCGAGCGCGGCACCGCCGTCGAGCTCGCCGCCGGCGCCCGGGCGATCATCAGCGAGACGCTGGTGCTCGGCCGGGCGGACGAGCCCGGCGGCGGCCCCCTGCGGTCCCGGTTCCGGGCCCGGCTCGACGGCCGACCGCTGCTCGTGGAGGACCTCGACCTGCGCGACCGGTGGCTCGCCTCCTCGCCCGGCGTCGTCGGCGCGCACCGCGTCGTGGCGTCCGTGCTGCTGCTCGGCGTGCGGCCCGACGCCGCCGACGGCGAGGGCGAGACCCTCCTCGCCGGCCCCGGCGCGCTCGGCCGCGTGCTCGCCCGGCACGCGCACGAGGCGGACGCCGTCGTCGACGCCACGTGGGCGCGGTGGCGGCCGCTCGTCGGCCGCCCGACGTAGGACTCGGTGCCGGCTCCGCGACCGGAACCGGCACCGAACCGGCACCGGGTACGGCGTCGGCCGGGGCGTCAGAGCGCGAGGAGCGCGATGCCCGCGACGACGACGAGCGACCCGACGATCTTCACCGCCGGCCGGGGCTCCTTGAACAGCCACCACGCGAGCAGCGTGCCCACGACGATGCTCGACTCGCGGGCCGGCGCCACCAGCGCCACCGGGGACGTCTGCATCGCGACCAGCACGAGGATGTAGCCCAGCGGCGAGAGCACCGCGACCAGCAGGATCTCGCGCAGGTGCCGGCGACCCATCCGTGCGGCCTCGGCGCGGCGGCCGCGGTCGCGCAGGATCGGCGCCAGCGTGAGCGACTGCCACACGGCGTTGCAGGCGAAGTAGGCCACCGGGTCGAGGGCGAGCGTCGTGACGGCGTGCCCGTCCCAGAGCGTGTACGCCGCGATCGCGGCGCCGGTGGCGACGCCCCAGCGCACGCCGGCGAGGCCCCGCGAGGCGTCCACCCCGGAGGCGCCCGAGCTCGCCACCACCGCCACGCCGGCGACGACCACCAGGCCGCCGACCACGTTGACCGCGTCCACGTGCTCGCCCAGCACCACCAGCGCCACGAACATCGTCAGCAGCGGCCCCGTGCCGCGCGCCGTCGGGTAGACGACCCCCAGGTCGGCGCGCGCGTAGCCGGTGTTGAGGGCCACGCCGTAGAGGTTGTGCAGCACCCCGGAGACCGCGCCGGCGAGGAGCAGCGCGCCCAGGTCGGGCCAGCCGTCGCGGGCCAGGACCACCAGGCCCACCGGCAGCCACAGCACCGCCGACGCCGTGCCGTACAGCCACACGAACACGCGCGAGTCGCCGTCCACCCGCTTCGCGGCCACGTTCCACACCGCGTGCAGCACCGCCGCTGCGAGGACGAGCGCCGTCGTGGTGGGGGTCACCGGCCCGACCGTACTCGCCGGGTGCCGCGGTGACGTAGCGATGCGTCGCCGTCCGCGTTCGGGACGACGACCTATCGCGACGTCGACGCTCCTGAGTCTTCGAGAGAGCTCTCTCGAGAGCGCCCTTTGGAGCGGCGCCGGCGGCGCTCCTAGCCTCACCGCATGTCCTCGCACCCCGACCGGCACCCCGACCAGCACACCGCCGACGCGCAGACCCTCCGCGCGCTCGGGCACCCGGTCCGGCTCAAGCTCGTCGACGCGCTCCTGCCCGGCCCGCTCTCCGCGACGGAGGCTGGCGAGGCGATCGGCGAGACCGCCACCACCTGCTCGTTCCACCTGCGGCAGCTCGCGCGGTACGGGCTGGTGGAGGAGCACGAGACCGGCCCGGGGCGCCGCCGCACCTGGCGGCTGACCGAGGCGCGGTTCCGTGTGCCGTGGCACCTGCTGCGCCAGGAGGGCACGGAGGCGTCCATGTACGAGTCGATCCTCGACGACTTCCTCGGGCGGGCGCGGCGGGGCGCGATGACGCTGGCCGACCCCCGCGAGCGGGCCTGGGACGAGGCGTCCACGACGTCCCGCTCGCCGATGTACCTCACGCGGCAGGAGCTCGCGGAGCTGTCCGCCGGCCTCGACCGGCTGCTCACGTTCTACCGGGACCGGGTGGGCGGCCGGCTCCGGGACGCGGACGCCCGCCCCGAGGGCAGCCGCCGCGTCGAGGTCGTCCTGTTCGCGGTGCCGGGGGCGGACGACGCCGATGGGTAGCCGCGCCGGGGCGCTCCTGCGCCAGCGCGGCTACCGCACGTACCTGGCCGCGCACCTGATCGGGTCGTTCGGCGACTCGATCCTCTACCTGGCCGCGGGCATCTGGGTGCAGAAGCTCACCGGCAGCAGCTCGGGCGCCGCTCTGACGTTCCTGTTCGCCCTGCTGCCCGCGCTGGTGGCCCCGCTCGCCGGGGCGGTCGTCGACCGGGTCCCGCGACGGACGGCGCTCGTCGTGCTGAACGTCGTGGGCGGCGTCGTCGTCCTCCCGCTGCTCCTCGTGTCCGAGGCCGGGCAGGTGTGGCTCGTCTACCTGGTGATGTTCCTGGGCGGGCTGGTCTCGATGGGGATCCAGCCGGCGCAGTCGGCCCAGCTCACCGAGCTCGCGGACCCCGACGACCTGCCCGCCGTCAACGGGCTGCTGCGCAGCTGCCTGGCGGCGTTCAAGCTCGTGTCGCCGGCGGTCGGGGCAGGGCTGTTCGTGGTCGCCGGACCGCAGGTCGTGGTGCTCGTCGACTCGGTGACGTCGTTCGTCGCGGCCCTGCTCCTGGCGCGGCTGCCGTGGCGGGCCGCGCCCGGTCGCCCGGAGGGCACGGGCAGCTTCCTCGCCACCTTCCTCGACGGCTTCCGGGCCCTGTTCGCCGACCCGCCGCTGCGCCGGCTCACCGTGGTCGGGTGCGTCTTCATGGCGGTGGCCGGCACCAGCGAGTCGCTGCGCTGGGCGCTGGTCACCGACGGGCTCGGCGCGTCCGCCGAGTGGATGGGGCCGCTCGCCACCGTGATGGGGCTCGGCTCCGTCGCCTGCGGGCTGCTCGCCGCGCGCGCCGTCGGCCGGGCAGGGGCGCTGCGGGCGACCGCGCTGTCGCTGCTGCTGTTCGGCGTGGGCTGCGGGCTGTGGCTGGTGGCGCACCCGGTCGCGGTCGCCGTCGGCGCGGTGCTGGTGGGCGGCGGGTCGACGCTGCTCGTCGTCGCGACCCTCGTGCTGCTGCAGCAGCGCACCGCCGACCACCAGCAGGGCAAGGTGTTCGCCGCGTTCGAGGTGCTCACCACCGGCCCGCAGATCGGGAGCGTCGCTCTCGGCGCGTACCTCATCACGGCGGTCGACTACCGGGTGGTCATGGCGGTGCTCGCCGCCGCCTGCCTGGCGCTCGCGGCCTACGCCGTCTCGGGGCCGCGGCAGGCCGGCGGCTGGCGGTGACGTCGCGATTCGTCGCCGTCAGCGCCTGGGACGACGACGAATCGCTACGTCACCGGGGCAGCTGCACCCGCTCGTCGGCGAGCGCGTCGACGAGCGGGTGGTCGTGGGAGACCAGCAGCACGCCGGCGCCGGCCGCCGCGAGGTCGCGCAGCACCTGCGCGACGGCGGCGGTGGTGGCGGCGTCGAGCATGGCCGTGGGCTCGTCGGCCACCAGGTAGCGCGGGGCGGCGAGCAGGGCGCGGGCCAGGCAGGCCCGCTGGAGCTGGCCGTCGGAGACCTGCGCCGGCAGCCGGGTCAGGAGGTCGGGGGTGAGGCCCACCCGCAGGGCAACCGCGACGACCCGCGCGCGCCCGTCGGGGGTGCCACGGTCGCCGCGCGGCAGCGGCTCGGCGACGATCGCGCCGAGGGGCAGCCGCGGGCTGGTGGCCGCACGGGGCGACTGGTGCAGCAGCCCCACCGCGCCGGTCATCCGGCCCCGCCGGGTGGGCACGGGCTCGCCGTCGACGAGGACGGCGCCCTCCTGCGCCGGCTGCAGCCCGCACAGGATGCGCCCCAGCGACGACTTCCCCGCGCCCGACGGCCCGGTCAGCCCGACGATGCGCCCCGGCTCGACGGCGATGCTCACCCGGTCCAGCACCCGGCGGGCGTGCTCGGGCGGCGCGGCGCCGGGGTACCAGCAGCTCACGCCGTCAGCGACGAGCGCCATCGGACACCTCCGGAGTCAGGGCGGCGAGGGTCGACGCGCGGGTCCGGGCGCGGAACCGGTCGGCGAACGACGTGGCGGGGTCGAGGTCGGTCAGCTCCGGCGGGGTGCCGGGGATCGGCACCAGTCCGCGCGACGGCAGCGCCCCGAGCAGGGCGGCGGTGTAGTCGTGGCGCGGCGCGCGCAGCACGTCGGCGGCGGCGCCCTCCTCCACGACCCGGCCGGCGTACATGACGGCGAGCCGGTCGGCGACGGCCGTCGTCTCCAGCGCCTGCAGGTCGTGGGTGACCAGCAGGACGGCGGTGCCGTCGTCGGCCACGGCCCGCAGCAGGCGCAGCATGCGCGCCGTGAGCGCGGGGTCGAGGCCGGCGGTGGGCTCGTCGGCGAGGAGCACGTCAGGGTCGCCGGCGAGGGCCCCGGCGAGGCCGGCGCGCTGCGCCATCCCGCCGGAGAGCTCGTGCGGGTACAGGGCGGCGTCGGCCGGGTCGAGCCCGACGCGCGCCAGCAGCTCCGGCACGCCCGACGCCGCACCCCCCGCCCGCGGGGCGACCGCCGCGAGCGTCTCGGCGAGCTGCGCGCCGAGCGTCCGCACGGGGGTGAACGACGACGCCCCGGACTGCAGCGACAGCCCCACCACCCGGCCGCGCACGCGCCGCCAGCGTCGCTCGGGGGCGCCGAGCAGCTCGGCGCCCAGGACGCGGACCGAGCCGGTGGCGCGCGCGCCCGCCGGCAGCAGCCCGCACAGGCACGCGGCGAGCACGGACTTGCCGCAGCCGGCCTCGCCCACCAGCGCGGTGATCTCGCCCGCGCGCAGGTCGAGGTCGACGTCGGTCGCCGCGTGCACCCACCTGTCGCCGGCGGGCAGCCGGAGCGTCAGCCCGCGCACCCGGACGGCCGGCCCGGCCGCCGTCGTCGCGCCGTCCCCTCGCTCACGCGCCATGGCCGGCCCCCTGCCACGCGCGGCCCAGCCCGGACACGGCGACGGTGGCGAGCACCAGGACGGCGGCGGGGAAGGCGAGGGTCCACCACGCGCCGGTGAGCACGTCGCCGCGCGCCACCTCCAGGAGGGTGCCGAGGCTCGCGCGGTCGGGCGGCAGGCCGAGGCCGAGGAAGCTCAGCGTGGCCTCGTGCCAGACGGCGTGCGGCACCAGCATCACCAGCGCGACGAGCGCCTGCGGGGTCGCGGCGGGCACCAGGTGCTCGCGGGCCACCTGGAGCCGCCCGGCGCCCGCGAGGTAGGCGGCGTCGACGTACGCCGACGACCGCACGGCGAGCATCTCGGCCCGCACGACGCGGGCCACCTGCGGCCAGTGCGTCACGGCGATCGACGCCATGACCGCCACGAGCGAGCCGGGGAAGAAGGCGACGACGACGATGCCGAGCAGCAGGTGCGGCAGCGCGTTGACGCCGTCGGTCACGCGCATCACGACGGCGTCGACCAGGCCGCCGCGGGAGGCGGCGAGCGCGCCCACGGCCACGCCCACGGTGACGGCGACGACGGCGCACCCGAGCGCGATCACCAGCGACACGCGCAGCCCGCGGGCCACCCAGGCGAACAGGTCGTGCCCGGAGTGGTCCGTGCCGAACGGGTGCGCGAGGCTCGGTGGCCGGAGCGTCGCGGCGAAGTCCACGGTCGTCGGGCCCGCGAGCAGCGGCACGACGACGGCATAGGCGACGAGGACGCCGAGCAGCACGGCGGGCGGCAGGAACCGACGGGCGTCACGCATCGACGGCCACCCGCGGGTCGAGCAGCAGCTGCGCGACGTCGGCCAGGTACGAGCCGACCAGCACGGCGGCCGTCGTCGCGACCGTCAGCGCAGCGAGCAGCGCGAGGTCCAGGGCCCGCGCGGACGACACCACGGCCCCGGCGATCCCCGGCCAGCCGAAGACCTCCTCCACCAGCACCGCCCCGACGACGAGATCGGGCACGCGCGCGCCCACGACCATCACCAGCGGGCCGAGCGAGACCGGCAGCACGTGCCGCGTCACGACCACGGACGGCGGCAGGCCGCGGGCGCGGGCGCCGCGGACGGCGTCGGAGGTGACGGCGCGGGCGGCGGCCGTCCGCACGCCGAGCAGCATCCAGGGCAGCATCGTGGCGGCCAGCACCGACGCGGGCAGCGCGAGGTGCGCGGCCACCCCCGCGACGGTGGGGAGGGCGCCGGGCTCGGCGACCCCGGCCGCCGGCGCCACCGGCAGCATGACCGCGAGGACCAGCACCGCGCCGAGCGCGAGGACGAACGGCGGCACCGACTGCAGCAGGACGGCGAGGCCGGTCAGCGCACCGTCGAGCCGCCCGCCCGGGCGCGTGCCGGCCAGCACGCCGAGCCCGACACCGAGCACGAGGGCGACCACCAGCGCGGTCCCGGACAGCAGCAGCGTCCACCCGACCCGCTGGGCGAGCACCTCGGTGACGGGCATCGTGTCGACGCGCGACCAGCCCAGGTCGCCGTGCACCAGGTCGCCCGCCCACCCCAGCCAGCCCTGCCACCAAGGCGCGTCGAGGCCGAGGGTGGCGCTCAGCGCGGCCCGGTCGGCGGCCGACGTGTCCTGGTAGCGGGCGCCGAGGTACGCGGCGAGCGGGTCGAGCGGGGAGTGCTCGGCCAGCACGAACACCAGCGCGGAGACCACGAGCAGCACCGGCACGCCGAACGCCACGGCGCGCAGCGTCACGCGGCGCAGGTCGCGCGACCGCCGGGCGAGGACTCCGGCCCTCACTCGACGCTCACCGCCGCCAGCCGGCGACGTCCCACCACGGCCCCCAGGAGACGCCGTGGGCGTGCGGCTCCAGCACCAGCGGGCCGCGGTCCCAGCCGGGACCGTCGGCGCCGTCGTCGCGCGCCACGTACGTGTGCTCGACGAACGCGAGGAACACGTGCGTCGGGTGGCGCACGTACGCCTCCTGGACGGCCCGGTAGGCGGCGGTGCGCTCGTCGTCGTCGAGGCTGGCGCGGGCGCGGTCGAGCTGCGCGTCGACGCCGGGGATCTCGAGGTCGCCCGGGTTGTCGTACGGGGAGGTGTCCTTCGCGCGCGTGTGGAGGACGTCGAACAGCTGCGTGTCGAGGTCGTACGGGCGCTCGCCGCCGCCCAGCAGCACC
The DNA here is from genome assembly GCF_042801555.1 of Isoptericola sp. NPDC057559. Classification (NCBI taxonomy): domain Bacteria; kingdom Bacillati; phylum Actinomycetota; class Actinomycetes; order Micrococcales; family Promicromonosporaceae; genus Isoptericola; species Isoptericola sp. NPDC057559. Next base: position 105,437 of record NZ_JBHVFQ010000014.1, on the reverse strand, counting down.
GCGCCGTCGGTGAGGTGCTCGTCCGTCTCGGGCCAGTCGGCGCCGCGCAGCGTCACGTCGATCCCGACCTCGGCCATGTCCGCCGCGAACGCGGCCGCCATGTCGCGGCGCAGGCTGTCCGACGCGAGGTAGTAGAGCGGGAACGCGGCCCGCTCGCCGTCCTTGGCGCGGACGCCGTCCGCACCGGTGCGCCAGCCGGCGTCGTCGAGCAGGCGCTCGGCCCGGGCGCGGTCGAAGGGGAAGGCGGCGCCGGCGTCGAAGGCGTCGCCGTAGACGGCGCTGACCGGCGTCGCGGCGGGGCTGCCGTGCCCGGCGAGCACGCCGTCGACGATCGTGTCCCGGTCGACGGCGAGGTTCATGGCCTCGCGCGCGGCCGGGTCGCTCGCGAAGGGGTTGTCGGCGGGCAGCGAGATGCCGCGCCAGTCCGCCGTCCGCACCGACTGCACCCGCAGGCCCGGCCGGCCCTCGAACGACGCCGCCAGCACCGGCGGCAGCACCGTGCCGTCGACGTCGCCCGCCCGCACGCGCTGGGCGCGCGCGTTGTCGTCCGGCAGGTACAGGGTGACCAGCTCGGTGACCTGTGGGGCGCCGTCCCAGTAGTCCGGGTCGGCGGTGAACACCGCCTGTCCGGCGTCGAGCCGCGTCAGCCGGTACGGGCCGGTGCCCACGGGCTCGGTGTTGAGCGTCGAGTCGCGGGCGGGGCCGCCGTCGAGCCGCTCCGACGGCGCGATCCCCAGCGTGAGCCGCGACGGGAACGACGAGTACGGGTGCGTGAGCGTGAACCGCACGTGCCGGTCGTCGGTGGCCGTGACGTCCGCGATCATGCGGAACGCGCCCGCGACCTCCGACGCCGACGCCGGGTCGAGCACCGCCCGGTACGTCGCGACGACGTCGGCCGCGTCGAACGCGGTGCCGTCGGAGAACGTCACGCCCTCGCGCAGCGTCACGTCCCACACCGTGCTGCCCTGGGACGCGACGGGAGCCTCCGCCGCCAGCGCAGGCTCCAGCGCGGGCAGGCTGTCGTCGCCGTCCGACCGCGGGCGCAGCAGCCCGTCGTACAGCGGCGAGACGCCCAGCTCCCCGTACCCGTTCACCGGGTTGTAGCCGCCCAGCGGCTGCGCGTCGGCGAGCACCACCCGCCTCCCGTCGTCCACGTCCGCCGCCCCGCCCGTGCCCGCCGACGTCGCACAGCCCGACACGCAGACGGCGACGGCGAGGCCCACCACGGCGAACCGGGCGGGCGTGGCGAAGGACGACGGACGGGTGCGCGGCATGCATCACTCCTCGGCAGGCGGGACTGCGGCCGCGGACACCGCAGCCGAAAGGGGGGATGCACCCGCTCGACCTGCGACGTTGCGGTCCGGACCGCGCAGGAGGCGGGAGCCGGGGTGCGTTCCGAGTGTAAGGGCGCCCGACCCCGCCACCGGACGACGGGTGAAAGTTCCGCCGAACGGATGATCCGGGGCGACGAGGAAGTCGTCGCGGCCGTCGAGGGGGCTACCGTGTGGCCGCCGCGCAGGGCGCGCGACGTCGGTGGTCCGAAGGGCGCGACACATGCTGGGAGTGATCGTCGAGGCGGTCGGTGAGCTGATCGGCGACGCCGTCGGCAGCGCGATCGCTGAGCCGTGGAGCCGGCGCCGGAGGCGGCGACTGCAGGCACGGGGGCGGATCCACGCCGGGCTGCGCGTGGTCGAGGGGAGCCTGCCCGGCCTGTCGTCCCGCTGGACGCACGGCCGCTGGCAGGTCGATGCCGGCCGTCTCGCGCGGCACTCGACGCTCGTGCACGTCGTCCGGCTCGACGGCGCGCCGCGCACGCCGTCGTTCCGGGAGTCGTTCGCCGTCGACCCGGACTGCGCCGTCTTCCGCGGGGTGACAGGTCAGGGCGAGGTCGAGATCGCCGTCCTGCGCGACCAGGTCGACTGGTTCCTCGACCGGTTGGACATGGCGCGGGGCGAGCGGGCGACCGTCCGGTGAACCTGACCGAGATCGAGGCGTACCTGCGGTCGGCGACCGACGACCTCCCGGGTCTGGAGCGCCAGGTGACGACCCGCGACCACGAGGCCGTCGCCCGGCTCTGGCGGGTGGACGAGCCGGAGCGGTGGGCGCGGGTCAGGACATCGGGCGACCACCTGTTCAGGCTGGACGTGGACGGCCGCTTCCTCCTGGTCATCCCGACCATGCAACCCGACGACGACGAAATCGCGGAGTCGCTGGACGAGCTCCTCGCGGTGGCGCACGCGTACCTGGACGGCAGGGTCGAGCGGCGCGGCCGGTGGTTCCCCACGCAGACGGTCACGACGCCCGCCGGGACGGAGCTTCTGCAGCGGGCGCTCACGACGAACCTACGAGCCCTGTTCCGCGGGGGCGGGCGGCGAACGCGCTGAGGCGGGGTGACCCTGGTCGAGAGGGCCGTACGACGCCTGGTCGCGCACTGATCACCAGGCGGTTTGGAGGATCATGCATAGGGCTGCATACTCATGCATAGACCCCCGCACGACCTTCGGAGCCCCACCATGCGCACCCGTCCCACCCTCGTGGCGACCGTCGTCACCTCGGCCGTCGCCGCCCTCGCCCTCACCGGCTGCACCACGGCCTCGCAGGACACCGGCGGTGCCGCCCCCTCGTCGGGCGCGTCGGTCTCGCCGGAGGCCTTCGACCTCTCCGGCATCACGAAGGACGACGCGCTGGCGTCGTCCGTGCCGGAGGCCGTCGCGAAGGACGGCAAGCTCACGATCGGCTCCGAGCTGACGTACGCGCCGGTGGAGTTCGTGGCCGCGGACAACAAGACGCCGATCGGCATCGACATCGACATCGCGGGCGCGGTCGCCAAGACCCTGGGCCTGACGGCGGACGTCCAGTCCTCCACGTTCGACGCGATCATCCCGGCGATCGGCACCAAGTACGAGGCCGGCTTCTCCGCGTTCACGATCACGCCCGAGCGCCTCAAGACCGTCAACATGGTCAGCTACTTCAGCGCCGGCTCGCAGTACGCCGTCGCGAAGGGCAACCCGGAGAACGTCGACCCGGCCGACCTGTGCGGCCTGTCCGTCGGCGTCCAGACCGGCACCGTCCAGCAGGACGAGCTCGACGCCGCGTCGAAGGCGTGCACGGACGCCGGCAAGGACGCCATCGACGTCCTGCCCTACGACTCGCAGGCCGCCGTCGCGACCAACCTCGCGGGCGGCAAGCTGCAGGCCATGTACGCCGACTCGCCCATCACGGCGTACGCCGTGCAGCAGTCCGGCGGCGCGATCGAGGCGCTGGGCGACGTGACCGACGCCGCGCCGTACGGCGTCGTCGTGGCCAAGGACGACACCCAGCTCGCCGAGGCGATCCAGGGCGCGCTGCAGAAGCTCATGGACGACGGCACGATCAAGGCGATCGCCGACTCGTGGGGCAGCGGCGACGCCGCCCTCGACAAGGCGGAGCTGAACCCGGCAGGCTGACGTCGTTTCTCGCTGGTCGGGCCTGGCGAGGCCATGATGGTCTCGCCAGGCTCGATCGCTGTCCCGGAGGTTTCCCATGAGCTCGCTGCCTGAGCCGATCCACGCCCGGCCGGTGCCACGCCCCGGTCGCTGGGTCTCCGCGGTGGTCGTCCTCGTCCTCGCCGCGATGGCGGTCAACGCCCTCGTCACCAACCCGAACTTCCGCTGGGACACCGTCTGGCTGTACCTGCGCGACGTCGTGGTCGTGCGCGGGGTGGGCTGGACGCTGGTCCTGACGTTCGGCTCGATGGCGATCGCGATCGTGCTCGCCGTCCTGCTCGCCATCATGCGGCGCAGCGACAACCCGGTCATGAAGTGGGTGGCCTGGTTCTGGATCTGGTTCTTCCGCGGCACCCCGATCTACACGCAACTGGTGTTCTGGGGCCTCATCTCGGTGCTGTACCCGCGGCTCAGCCTCGGCATCCCGTTCGGCCCCGAGTTCTGGACGTTCACCACCAACGACGTCATCACCGCGTTCTGGGCCGCCCTCATCGGCCTGGCGCTCAACGAGTCGGCGTACCTCGCGGAGATCGTGCGCGCGGGCCTGTCGTCCGTCGACCCGGGGCAGGCCGAGGCGGCCCGCGCCCTGGGGATGAAGGACGGCAAGATCATGCGCCGCGTCGTGCTGCCGCAGGCGATGCGCGTCATCGTGCCGCCCACCGGCAACGAGACGATCTCCATGCTGAAGACGACGTCGCTCGTCATCGCGGTGCCGTTCACCCTCGAGCTGACGTACGCCACGAGCGCCATCGGCGCCCGCATCTACCAGCCCATCCCGCTGCTCATCGTGGCCGCGCTCTGGTACCTGCTGATCACGTCGGTCCTCATGGTCGGCCAGCACTACCTGGAGCGGCACTACGGCCGCGGGTTCGACGGCGACCGCGGCGGCCGTGGTGGCCGCGGCCCCCGCGGTGGCCGGCGCAAGCCGAGCAAGCAGGACCTCATCGGCGCGTCCGGCACCACCAAGGACGACCCCTTCCTGGAGGTGACCCCGTGAGCGACCCCACGACCCACCCTGCGAGCACGACCTCCGACGCGATGGTCGAGGTCCGCGGCGTGCACAAGGTCTTCGGCCACGGGCACGAGGCCGTGCACGTGCTCAAGGGCGTCGACCTGGACGTCGCGCGCGGCTCCGTCACCGTGGTGCTCGGGCCGTCCGGCTCCGGCAAGTCCACGCTGCTGCGCTGCGTGAACGAGCTGGAGGAGATCACCGCCGGCTCCATCCACGTCGACGGCGACCTCATGGGCTACCGCCGCGACGCCAAGGGCGTGCTGCACCGCCTGCACCCCAAGGTGATCGCGAAGCAGCGCTCCCGCATCGGGATGGTCTTCCAGCGGTTCCACCTGTTCCCGCACATGACGGCGCTGGAGAACGTCATGGAGGCGCCCGTGCAGGTGCGCGGGCTGTCCAGGGCGGCGGCGCGGCAGCGGGCGCTCGAGCTGCTCGACCGTGTGGGCCTGACCGACCGGGTGGGGCACTACCCGGCGCAGCTGTCCGGCGGCCAGCAGCAGCGCGTCGCCATCGCGCGGGCGCTCGCCATGGACCCAGAGCTCATGCTCTTCGACGAGCCCACGTCCGCGCTCGACCCGGAGCTCGTGGGCGAGGTGCTCGCCGTCATGAAGGACCTGGCGCGCTCCGGCATGACGATGATCGTCGTGACGCACGAGATCGGCTTCGCCCGCGAGGTCGCCGACCACGTCGTCTTCATGGACGACGGCGTGATCGTCGAGGAGGGCCGCCCCGGCGACGTGCTCGACAACCCCTCCGAGCCGCGGCTGCGCGACTTCCTCGCGCACGTGCTCTAGCCGCAGGCGCCCTAGCTCGGCACGGCCTGGCGCGGCGCCCGGACCAGGGCGACGAGCCAGACCGCGAGGGCGGCGAGCGACGCCGCGGCCCACCCGGCGACGATCTGGCGCGCCAGGTCGCGGCAGGCCAGGCGGAGAGCCTCCGGGGTCTCCGCATCGGTCATGTCGAGGCTGTCGTCGAGCAGGCCCCACACGGCCGAACCCGACATGCAGGTCGTGCCGTCGATGACGACGGGGGACAGCACGAACCACCAGCCGACGCCGACCACGGCGAAGGCCAGCACGGCGAGGGCCACGAGCCCGGGCCCGACCCGCCGCCGGTGGCGCAGGACCACCACGATCGTCGTCGCGGGAACTGCCACGAGCGCGACGGTCCACACCACGAAGCCCACGACCCCGAGCTGGTCGCTCGTCACGCCACCACCTCGGCTCGTCGGTCGGATGCTCGTCGGCGGGGCCTCAGAGGGACGAGCAGGCGCCGCCCCAGTCGGTGTGCCCGACCAGGACCTTCTTCCACATGTGGGCGGAGTAGCCGCCCGCCGTCGTGCGGGTCTTGGAGATGGTGCGGGTGTCGCCGTTGCTCCACGTGGCGGAGGCGCCGGTGAGCCAGGTGGTGCCGGTGGGGCAGCCGTCGACGCCCGTGGACACGCGGTAGATGCGCAGGAACCCGGTGACCGACCCGGACCCGCGGTACTGCCACGAGGCGTAGATGCGGCCGCTGCTCTTCGTCAGGCACATCGTGCCCGGGCCGGACGTCGTCGCGCACCGGTCGCCCGACGGCAGGCTGAGCGTGGTGGCGTCGGACGTCGCCGCCCGGGCCGCGGTGTCGGAGGCGCCGGCGGTGTCGGCGCACTTCTCGAGCAGGTCGACGCGGTGGGTCCTCAGGTCGGCGGGGGCGCCCATCGCGAGGTTGTAGTCGGTGTCGACCTCCTCGGAGATCGTCACCTCCTCCAGGGTGCAGCCGCGGGCGGCGGCGTCGACCTTCCAGTCGGTGGCCTCGGCGTCGGCGCGCTCCTGCGCGGCCCAGGCCTCCCACTCGTCGGCGGGGCTGCCGGGGGCCGGTACGCCCGGCAGGTTCTCGCCGGCCGCGGTGCCGTCGGTCGCGGCCTGGCTGCTCGTCGCGGCGCCGAGGGCGAGCCCCAGTGCGAGGACGGTGGCACCCAGACCTGCGGCGACGTTCCGGTGGACGTTCCTGCCTCGGCTCATGACACTCCTCGGGGGGCTCCGGCGCGCTGCTGCGACGTCGTCGTCGACGCTTGCGGTGACTACGGTGTAGCACTCGGGGGGTTGCCGGCAACTCCTGTGGTAGACGGAAGGTTTCTTTGTGGACGACGCCCACGCCCGTGAGCTGCTGACGCAGATGTGGGTGGACCAGCACGAGGCGGTGACGAGATTCGTGGCGCGTCGGGTGGAGGCGAGCCTGGTGGACGACGTCGTGTCGGAGACGTTCCTGGTCGCGTGGCGCCGTCTGGCGGACGTCCCCGAGAACGCGAAGCCGTGGCTGCTCGGCGTCGCGCGCAACGTGCTCGCCACCCACCTGCGCACGCACGGCCGCTGGCGGGCGCTCGGCGTCCGGCTCGAGCGCGAGCCCTCGGCCGGCAAGGAGGGCACGGACGACCTGGCGGCCGACCGTGCCGACCTGCTGCGGGCGTGGGAGATGCTGACCGACGCCGACCGGGAGGTCATCGCCCTGGTCGCCTGGGACGGGCTCACCGCCGTCGAGGGGGCGCGCGTCCTGGGGATCCGACCGTCGACGTTCTCCGTCCGTCTGACCCGGGCCCGCAAGCGGCTGCTGGCCTACTCCGGCCTGCCGTCGGAGACGGCCACCGTGCTCCAGAAGCTGCAGGAGGCGCGATGAAGTCCCCCATGATGGTCCAGCTCGCCGACCTCGATCCGGCCCGCGAGCTGCACGCGCCCGGGCGCCCCGACGACGCGGCGCTGACGGCGATCCTCGACTCCCCGCGGTCGGCCGTGCGGATCCGCCGGTCCCCGCGCCCCGCGGTCCTCGCCGGCGCGGCGGCCGCGGCCGTCGTCGCCGTCGCCGGTGTCGCGACCGTGTGGTGGCCCGGCGCGACGTCGGCGTTCGCGAGCTGGACCGCCGTGCCCACGACCCTGACGGCCGCGGAGACGGCCGAGCGCGCCGCGTCGTGCGACACGCACGCGCGCACCATCGTCACGGGCGACGACGGCCCGCGCGTCGATCAGATCGCGATCAGCCCGGTGCTCGCGGAGCAGCGTGGCGAGTACACGTACGTGCTGCTCGTCGGCGCCGGCGCCACGGGGGAGTGCCTGGTCACGTCGCAGGCGTCCGGCGCCACGGACGTCGTCGCGGGCGAGTCGGTGCCGGCCCAGCTGCCCGCCGCGCCCGGCCCGCGCGAGCTGACGACGCTCAAGTCCGGCACCGCGTCGTGGTCCGCGGGCGACACCGGCGACGGCGCGCTCACCTCCGCGTTCGGCCGCGTCGGCTCCGACGTCGAGTCCGTCGCGCTCGTCCTGACGTCCGGCGAGCGGGTGGAGGCCACCGTCGAGGACGGCTGGTGGGCCGTCTGGGCACCCGGCGAGGCGTCGCTGCGCAGCACCGCCGAGCTGACCTTCACCGACGGCGCCCGGGCGGAGACGGACGTCGTCGCGCGGTAGCCCCTACTCGCCGTCCTCGCAGGCGATGCCGTTGCCGTTGGGGTCGAGCGCCCCCCGGTAGGCGGGCTGGCCGTTCTGGATGGGGGCGGCGCCGGCCTCGCGGGCGGCGTTGCAGTCCCAGTAGAACCAGGCGGAGTTCTGGTTCTGCTGGTTCTGCTCCTCCTGCTGCTTCTGCGCCTGCTGGTCCTGGAAGGCCTTCTGCTGGCTGGCGAGCTCGGCCTCCTGCTTGTCGGCGGCCTGCTCGCGCTCCTTCAGGGCGTCCTCACGCTCCTTGACGTCGGCCGACTTCGTGGTCAGCGCTTCCTGCGCGGCCTGGGCCTCGGCCTTGAGCTGCTCGGCCTGGGCGATCTTGCTGTTGGCGTCCACGAGGGCCTGGGCGGCGTCGGAGCTGCGCATCATCGAGACGGTGACGCCGAGGATGCAGCCGAGCGCGAGGCAGGCGACGGCCACCCCGCCGACGAGCAGGCTCGGCGGTCGGCCCTTGCGCGTGGACCGGGTGCGGGGAGCGGCCGCTGCGGGCGTCGCCTCGGCGGCCCGGCGCGCGGCGCGCTCCTCGCGGCCGGCGCGGAGCTTGTCGCCGACGTCGCGCAGCGCGGTCGAGACGGTGGCCATGACGGACCCGTCGTCGCCGCCGAGGTGGCCGCCCGCGGGCGGCGCGGGCGGTGACGGCGCGACGGGGGGCGGGGGCGGCGGGGCGAGCGTCGCGACCGGGGCGCCGTAGGTCGCGGCGACCGGCGGCGCCCCGTACGTCGCGGTGGTGGCGACCGGAGGCGCGGCATGGACCGCGGTGGTGGCGACGGCGGGGGGCATCGCCGCGACGGCTGCCGGCGCCGCGGCGACGGCCCGGACCGGGGCCATGACGGTGGTCGCCTCGGCCGGCGTCTCGGGCCGCGACGGGCGCGCGGAGGTCAGGGCGTCGTCCACCCAGTAGTCCCAGCCCTGGGGCGCGGGTGGCCACGCGGGGTCGGGGACCCACCCGGCGTCGGGCCGGAAACCGGGGGGAACCTGCCACCCCGGGGGCGGGTTGAAACGCACAGCCATGACACTCCTCCGTCGTCGAGCGGCACCCACTATGGCGGAAACCGTCTGCCCGGGTCCATGCCGGTCCGCGTCCGACCGCGCTCGGAGGGGTGTCGACCGCGGCGTCAGGCCCCGGGGAGGTGCTTGCGATACCGCGCCAGGACGACGCCGGTCGAGACGATCCCGAGCGCGACGAGCGCGACGAACAGCTGCGCCGTCGTGAACGGCGGGGTGATCGCCGCCATCACCGCGGGCGTCAGGAACCCGGCGTAGGCGACCGCGTAGAACACGCCGGTCAGGCCGGCGAGGTGGCGCGGCCCGGCGATGCGCTGGACCTCCAGGAGCGCGGACGACAGGCCGATGCCCATGCCGGCGCCCGCGACGACCGCGGCGCCCACGCCCCACCACGGGCCGCCGGTCGTCACGGTCAGCCCGACGCACGCGACGGCCACGGTGAGCAGGCCCACCGCGACGGTGAGCCCGCGCGCGCTGTCGACGGCGTCGAGCCGCTTGGCCGCCGGCTGCACCACCGCGGCGACGCCGAGCGCGACCACGGTGACGAGCGTCGCGTAGGCCACGCCGAGACCCTGCGTCTGGTCGCTCAGCAGCACCGGCGCGTACCCGTAGGCGAGGGCGGCGGCGACGAAGATCCACGGGGCGACGACGGCGACCACGCCGGTGAAGCGGCGGTGGCCGGCCGCCGGGACGCGGAGCCCGCGCCACCAGGGACCGGGCGCGCCGCCGAACGCGACGGTCTCCGGCGTGCGGAGCACGACCAGGAGGAACGGCGCCGTGACGACCAGGTGCACGACGAACGGCAGCACCTCCGGCCAGGGCCCCCACTGCGCGAGGCTGCCGGCGACGAGCGCCCCCACCCCGGAGCCGAGCGTGAAGGCGAGCGAGGCGCGTCGTGCGCCCGACCCGGCGTCCGCGTCCCGGTCGAACGGGACCTGGGAGAGCTCCTTGAGCCAGCTCGTCCCGACCGACGTCGCCGTGCCGACGGTGATGCCCGCGAGCAGACGCCCGACGTAGATCGGCAGCGGGCCGAGGAACCCGAGCGCGAGGACGGCGCTGGCCGCCATCGCGCACACGGTCGCGACGAGCATGACGGGGCGGCGGCCGTACCGGTCCGACAGGGTCCCCGCGACGAGCAGCGCGGGCGCGAGGCCGAGCACGTACACGCCGAGGAACGCGTTCACGGTGGCGTCGCCGTAGCCCTGCACCTGTTCGTACATGAGCAGCACCGGGGTGAACTGGTTGCCCGCCCAGGAGCACACGAACAGCGCGGCGAACGCGCCGAGCCAGCTGCGCCTCACAGGATGCCCCGGTGCCGGCGCACGTGGTCGTGCAGCAGGTCGCAGTAGGCGTCGGCGTCGCCCTGCTCGACGGCGGCGAGCATCGCCTCGTGCTCGGCGAGCGCGGTGGCGACCTCCTCCGGACCGACGTGCAGGTGCTGGTACATGAGCCGCAGCTGCCGGTCGCGCAGCAGCCCCATGAACTGCACCGCGGTCTGGTTGCGCGACGCCCGCACGAGGACGCCGTGGAACGCGGAGTCGGCCTCGGCGAACGCGTCGACGTCGCCCTGCGCGGACGCGGCGCGCTGGCGCTCGACGTGGGCCCGCAGCTCCTCGATGACCGCCTCGGCGGGGCGCCCGTGCGCCAGGGCGCGGCGGGCGGTGGAGCGCTCCACGGCCTCGCGCATCTCCAGCACGTCGCGTGCCTCGTCGGGGGCCATGGGCACGACGGCGGCGCCGCGTCGGGGCGCGACGGCGAGCAGGCCCTCGGTGTCGAGGCGCAGGAACGCCTCGTGCACGGGGGTGCGGCTGATGCCGAGCTCCGCGGCGATGTCGCCCTCGGCGAGGAGACGCCCGCCGGGCACCTCGCCCGAGAGGATCTTCGCCTTGGTGAGCCGGTAGGCGCGCTCGGCGGCGCTGAGGGGCGGCGACGACGGGGCCGCGCTGGAGGTGGTCACCCGGGGCAACCTACGCTTGCATCCAACTTGCATGCAAGGCAGCGAGGGGGCTGTCGGTCGCCGCTGGTAGACCGGGGGCATGTTCCTCCTCGACCCGGCCCCCACCGCCGGCGCACCCACGCCGGCACCGACGGTGGTGCACTCCGCGAGCGACCTGGTCGTGGCCGCGGGGTGCGAGTTCCGGCTGCTGCGCCGCCTCGACGAGCTGCTCGGCCGAGCTCCGCGGCGCGAGCGCGAGGCCGACGCGATGCTCGCGCGCACCGCAGCCCTGGGCGACGCGCACGAGCGCCGCGTGCTGGACGAGTACGTCGCGCGCTACGGCCGGGCCCGCCCGGGCGTCGCGGGCGGCGTCGTCGAAGTCGAGCCCCCGGCGCGGCTCACCCGGGACGCGCTCGAGGCCGCGCACGGCGCCACGCTGGCCGCCGTCGAGGCGGGGGCCGACGTCGTCGCGCAGGCGTCGTTCTTCGACGGCGAGTTCCACGGCCGGGCCGACTTCCTGCTGCGCGACCCGCTCGGCGACCCCAACGTCGGCCCGGGGCGCCCGGGCGGGCACGCGGGGGCGCCGCTGCCGCGCTACGCCGTGCTCGACACCAAGCTCGCGCGGCGGGCCAAGGTGACCGCGCTGCTGCAGCTCGCCGCCTACGCCGACCAGCTCGCCGCGGCGCACGTCGACCCGACCGATGCCGTGCACCTCGTGCTCGGCACCCGCGTCACCACCACCCACCGCCTCGCCGAGCTGCTCCCGGTCCTCCAGCAGCGGCGTGCCCGGCTGCGCGACGTCGTCGCCGCGCACCGCGCCGACGACGGCCCGCTCGCGTGGGGCGACGAGCGCTTCACCGCGTGCGGGCGGTGCGAGGCGTGCGCCGAGCAGGTCGCCGCGCACCGCGACGTGCTGCTCGTCGGCGGTGTCTACGAGTCCCAGCGCGCGCGGCTGGTCGCGGGCGGCATCACGACGATCGACGCGCTGGCCGCGGCCGAGGAGGCGCCGGTCGGCATGCCGGCCCGCAGCTTCGAGCGCGTGCGCGACCAGGCGCGGCTCCAGCTGGGCACGGGGGAGCCCGGCGCCGGGGAGTGGGACGGCGAGGTGGCCTACGACGACCACGGCACCCCGGCCGTGATCCGCTGGCAGCTGCCCGACACGTCCGCCGTCCGGCGGCTGCCGGAGCCCAGCCCGGGCGACGTCTTCTTCGACTTCGAGGGCGACCCGCTGTGGTCGGACCCGCAGGGCGAGCAGTGGGGGCAGCAGACCGGGATCGACTACCTCTTCGGACTGGTGGAGCGCCCCGGCGCCGAGGGGGAGGCCCCGCCGTTCCGCGCGTTCTGGGCCCACGACCTCGCGCAGGAGCGGCGGGCCCTGGTCGACTTCGTCGACTACCTCACGGAGCGGCGGCGGACCTACCCGGACCTGCACGTCTACCACTACGCGTCGTACGAGCGCGTGCACCTGCTGAGCATCGCGGCCCGCCACGGCGTGTACGAGGAGGAGGTGGACCAGCTGCTGCGCGACGGCGTGCTGGTGGACCTCTACGCTGTCGTGCGGTCGTCGCTGCGGATCTCGGACCGGTCCAAGTCGATCAAGAAGCTCGAGCCGCTGTACATGGGGGACGAACTGCGCTCGGGCGACGTGACCACCGCCGCCGCGTCCGTCGTCGCGTACGCCGAGTACACCGGACTGCGCGACGCCGGGCGCACCGCCGAGGCGGACGAGCTGCTGCGCGGCATCGCCGACTACAACCGCTACGACTGCGTCTCCACGCTCAGGCTGTTCGAGTGGCTCCGGGGCGCGGCCGACGTCGTCGACGCGCGGGCCGCGGCGGCCGGGGACCGCCAGGTGGTCGCCCACGACGCGACCACGCCCGCCGTCGCGCCCGCCGCCGACGCCGCGGGGCCCCGGGGGAGCGCCCCGGAGGAGACGGCGCGCCAGGCCGCGTCCCGCGAGGCGCGGGAGCGGCGGCTCGCCCTCGAGGCCGAGGTCCGCGAGCGGGTCGGGGAGGACCGCGGCGCGCGGGACGACGAGGCCGAGGCGCTCGCCATGGTCGGGGCGTCGCTCGGGTACTGGCGCCGCGAGAGCAAGCCGTTCTGGCACGAGCACTTCTCCCGCCTCGAGCTGCCCGCCGACGAGTGGCAGGGCCGGCGGAACACGTTTCACGTGGAACGGGCGACGGTGGTCCGGGACTGGGCGGTCGACGACGGGCGTCGCGCGCCGGCGCGCGTGCTGGAGCTGGCCGGCCGTCTCTCCGAGGGGTCGGAGCTCGGCGTCGGGGCCACGCCGTTCCTGCTCTACGACGCGCCCGCCCCGGACGGGGTGACCGTCCCGGCGAACGCCGTGCGCGGCTACCACGGGAACGCGCTGATCCTCGACGCGGTGCGCCGCGCGACGGACGCGGGCGAGCGCGACGTCCTGGTGGTGCGCGAGCAGCTGCGCGTGGGCGCCGAGACCTTCGACGCGCTGCCGATGGCGCTCACGCCGTCAAGCGGCCCTCGCGCCGACCCGCAGGAGCAGGCGCTCGAGGACGTGGCGCGCCGCGCCCTGGCCGGCTGGGACGCCGACCGCGCGCTGCCCGACGGCCCCGGCTCCGACCTGCTGCGCCGCCGCCCGCCGCGCCTGGCCGGCGGAGGGCCGCTGCCCGACGTCGCGGGCGGCGACTTCACCGCGGCCGTGCTCGCTGCGACGCGCGACCTCGACCGCTCCTACCTGGCCGTGCAGGGCCCGCCCGGCACCGGCAAGACGCACGTGGGCTCGCACGTGATCGCCGCGCTCGTCGCCGAGGGGTGGCGCGTGGGGGTCGTGGCGCAGTCCCACGCCGCCGTGGAGAACATGCTGCGCGCGGTCGTGGAGAAGGCCGGGGTGCCCGCCCACCGGGTCGCCAAGAAGCGACAGGCGGACGGCGGGTCCCCCACGGCGGTGTGCGCCGAGCTGTCCGGGGACGAGCTCGCCGCGTTCGGGGCGCGGGGCGCGTGCGTCGTCGGGGGCACGGCCTGGGACTTCGCCCACCCGGAGCGCTGGCCCGACGAGAGCCTGGACCTGCTGGTGGTCGACGAGGCCGGGCAGTTCTCCGTCGCCGCGACCCTGGCGGTGGCGCGGTCGGCCCGGCGGCTCCTGCTGCTGGGCGACCCGCAGCAGCTGCCGCAGGTCAGCCGCGGCCAGCACCCGGAGCCCGTGGACCGCTCGGCGCTCGGCTGGCTCGCCGACGGCCGTGACGTGCTGCCCGCCGGGCTCGGCTACTTCCTGGAGCGGTCGTGGCGGATGCACCCCGCCCTCAGCGAGGCCGTCTCCCAGCTCGCGTACGAGGGCCGGCTCGGCGCCCACCCCACCGCCGCGGCCCGTGGGCTCGACGGCGTCGCCCCCGGGGTGCACCACGTCGAGGTCGAGCACACCGGGCGCGGGGTCGTCTCGCCCGAGGAGGCGCAGGAGGTGGTGCGGCAGGCGGCCGACGTCGTCGGCCGGGCCTGGACGCCCGGCCCGGACCGGCCCGAGCGGCCGCTCGAGGTGCGCGACGTCGTCGTGCTCGCCGCCTACAACGCCCAGGTGTGGGCGGTGCAGCGCGCGCTCGACGACGCCGGGCTCGCCGGGGTGCGCGTGGGTACCGTCGACCGCTTCCAGGGCACCGAGGCGCCCGTCGCGATCGTCACCCTCGCCGCGTCGTCGGCGCACGACGTGCCCCGCGGCACCGGGTTCCTGCTCTCCCGGCACCGGATCAACGTGGCCGTCTCCCGCGCGCAGTGGTGCGCGATCGTCGTCCGGTCTCCCGAGCTGACGGACTACCTCCCGCACACCCCCGAGGGGCTCGGCCGCCTCGGCGCGTTCCTCGGGCTGTGCGAGCGCGCCGTCCCCGCGCCCGCCCCGGCAGCCCGCTGACGGCCGGGCGGGCAGACGACAGGGCCCGCCGGGACCGAACGGTCCCGGCGGGCCCTTGCCGTCGGTACAGGTCAGAACCCGCCGAAGTCTCCGCCGCCGAAGTCGCCCCCGCCGAAGTCGCCCCCGAAGTCGCCGAAGCCGCCTCCGGTGTCGCCGCCGCCGGTGTCGGCGCCCGCGGCCTCCGTGTACCCGGCGTCACCACCCGCGTCACCGCCCGCGTCGCCAGAGTCGCCACCGGTGTCGCCGCCCTCGGCCCCGGCGTCGCCGGCGAAGTCCTGCGACGGGTCGCCGAAGGTCGGGCCGAAGAGCGCGCTCGCCACGGCCGAGCCGATGACGACGCCCGCGACGGTGCCGAGCAGGCTCGAGCCGACCATCGACCCGAAGCTCGGACCGCGCGCGCCGTACCCGCCCTGGCCGCGGAACGACTGCTCCAGGGTGCCGGGCCGGCGCATCTCGGCGCGGGTGGCCATGCGGGCCAGGGACTGCGGGTCGTCGGAGGTCGCACGTTCCGCCGGGGGCAGGCCGGACCCGAGGTCCTGCAGCACGCGCTGCCGCTGTTCCGGCGTCAGGCGGGCGAAGGCCTCGGCGTGCGCCTGCTCGACGGCGTCCGGCGGCGCGGTGCGCAGCAGGTAGCGGTACCGCTCCACGGCCACCTCGTCGGGGTCGCGGTGCGCCGCGGGCACGCGTCCCCCGGGCCGCCCGGCGGGCTGCTGGTCGGGGTGCGGGGCGTACCCGTGCTTGCCGGGCGACTCGCCGGCACGGGAGGCCCCGTAGTCGGGGCGCCCGGGCACGCCGTGGTACGAGCGCTCGTCGTGGGTTCTGCCGAGAAGTCGGTCGAGGAGTCCCATACGGGGTGAACGCCCGTCGCGAGGGTGCCGTTCCCGCGGGGCGGGAATTCGCCCGACGTCGTGCCGCGGGTGGGCGCCGCGGGCCGCTGCGGGGGACCGAGCCCGGGAACGGCGACGGCCCGCACCCCGACGAACGGGATGCGGGCCGTGCGACTCACGCGGCCGGCGTCAGCCGGCCGGGCGGTGAGATCAGACCGGGCGGACGTTCTCCGCCTGCGGGCCCTTCGGGCCCTGCGTCACGTCGAACTCGACGCGCTGCTCCTCGTCGAGGGAACGGTAGCCCTGCGACTGGATCGCGGAGAAGTGGACGAACACGTCGGCCGAGCCGTCCTCGGGGGCGATGAAGCCGTAGCCCTTCTCGCTGTTGAACCACTTCACGGTTCCGGTGGCCATGCTTACTCCTTCAAGAGGTGTCGACGACCTCGACCGTCGAGATCGCGCATCACGGTGAATCGTCGTCAACTCTTGAAACCAAGGTCCGCCGGGCGAGAGCGTCAGTCCTGACGACGCGACCGCCGTGGCGCGGACGGAGACCGTCCGGATCGAGCGAGGCACTGCAACGGGCACAACGGTACGCGAGCGCGAGCACGGGCACCAGTGTTCCCGCACAGGTGGTCCACAGGGTGGGCGTGCCGGTGGACAGGGCCGATAGAAAGGAGTCATGACCACCTCTTCCGTCCCCTCTCTGTCCCTGCGCGGCGGCGTCGAGATCCCCCAGCTCGGCCTCGGCGTCTTCCAGGTGCCCGACGACGGCACCCAGGCCAACGTCGAGCAGGCGCTCGAGCTCGGCTACCGCCACGTCGACACCGCCGCGGGCTACTACAACGAGGCCGGCGTGGGCGCCGCGCTGCGCGCGTCCGGACTGCCGCGCGAGGACGTGTTCGTCACCACCAAGCTCCGCAACGGCGACCAGGGGTACGAGCGGGCGCTGCGCGCGTTCGAGGACTCGCGCCGAGCCCTCGGCGTCGACCGGGTGGACCTCTACCTCGTCCACTGGCCGGTGCCGAGCGCCGACCTGTACGTCGAGACGTGGCGCGCGTTCGAGAAGCTGCTCGCGGACGGCGCCGTGCGTGCCATCGGGGTCTCGAACTTCCTGGTGGAGCACCTGGACCGGCTCGTCGCCGAGACCGACGTGGTGCCCGCGGTGAACCAGATCGAGGTGCACCCCACGTTCCAGCAGGCGGCGCTGCAGCAGCACTGCCGGGACCTCGGGATCGCCGTCGAGGCGTACTCGCCGCTCGGCCGCGGCGCCGACCTGGACGCCCCCGCGGTCGTCGCGGCGGCCACGGAGCTGGGGGTCACGCCGGCGCAGGTCGTGCTGCGCTGGGCGGTGCAGCAGGGTCGCGTCGTCATCCCCAAGTCGCTGTCCGCGGAGCGGCAGGCCACCAACCTGGACGTCTTCTCCTTCGAGCTGTCGCCTGCGCAGGTCGCGTCGATCGACGCGCTGGAGGCGGGCGTGGCGGGGCGCACGGGTGCCGACCCGGCGACCGCCGCGTTCACGCAGATGCGCGACTGACGGATCCGCGAGCCGCGGTATTCCGCGCGACGGCGGCCGGCCCGGTGGGTGCACCGGGCCGGCCGCCGTCGGCGTTCCCGGGACCGTTCGCCGGGGCGAGTGTGACGCACATAACAGGTTCGTCACGATCTGCGGGGAGTGACGCGCACGACACGTCCGGGACATACAGTCTCGCTACGTTCAGCGGCACTGAATGCGGTGTTGAGCCGCGAATGTCCCACCTCCAAAAGGGGATACAGCATGATCCGACGAACCACGGTCGCCAAGGGCTTCGCCCTCGCGGCAGTCCTCAGCCTGGGCCTCACGGCGTGCGGCTCCTCCGACGGAGGTAGCGGCGACAGCACCGACGGCGGCGGAGGCGGCTCGGCCGAGCCGCTGAAGATCGGGACGATCCTTCCGGTCACCGGCACGCTCGCCTTCCTCGGCCCGCCCGAGATCGCCGGCGTCGGCCTCGCCATCCAGGACATCAACAAGGCCGGCGGAGTCCTCGGCAACGACGTGAAGGTCGAGTGGGGCGACTCGGGCGACAGCACCGACCTCTCGGTGGCCAAGAGCACCGCCACGGACCTGATCAGCAAGGGCGTGTCCGTCGCGATCGGCGCGGCGTCCTCGGCCGTCACGTTGGGCGTGGTCGACCAGTTCGAGGAGGCCGGGGTCATGGAGATCTCGCCCGCGAACACGGCCAAGGACCTCTCCGGGTACGGCGACTTCTTCGCCCGCACGGCCCCGCCGGACACGGTGCAGGGCGCGGCCCACGGCTCGCTCATCCTCGACGACGGCCACTGCAAGGTCGGCTTCCTCGTCCAGAACGAGGCGTACGGCACCGGCCTGCGGGACGTCATCGAGGACACGCTCAAGAAGGACGGCTGCGAGGCGGTCTACGGCGGCAAGGGTGCCGGCAACGAGTTCGCCCCGGGTGAGACCAACTTCGGCGCCCAGGTGACCGCGCTGCTCGCGCAGAAGCCCGACGCCATCTCGATCGTCGCGTTCGAGGAGACCGTCGCCATCGTCAACGAGCTCGTGGCGCAGGGCTGGGACTTCAAGGGCGACACGTACTTCGTCGACGGCAACCTCTCCAACTACGGCGACAAGTTCGACAAGGGCACCCTCGACGGGGTCCAGGGCACGCTGCCCGGCGCGCAGGCCGACGACGCCTTCCGCGAGCAGCTCAACACCTGGTACGCGGACAACGAGAACGGCAAGCTCGAGGACTATTCGTACTCGGCCGAGTCGTACGACGCCACGGTCCTCGCCGCCCTCGCGGCGGTGAAGGGCGAGGCCACGGACGGCGAGACGATCTCGAAGAACATCCGCGCGGTGTCCGGGGCCGACGGCGGCACGGAGGTCACGTCCTTCGCCGACGGCGTGAAGGCGCTCGAGGCCGGCGAGGACATCCACTACGTCGGCAAGTCCGGCATCGGGCCGCTCAACGAGTCGAACGACCCGACGTCCGCCTTCATCGGCATCTACAAGTACGGCGCCGACAACACGTACACCTACCAGAAGCAGATCGAGGGCAAGATCGAGGAGTAGTCACCTCCATCGAGCCGTGACGACGGCCCGGCCGCTCCCCGTGAGCGGCCGGGCCGTCGTCGTGCCGCCCGGATCTGGCATCGAGCGTGCTGAATTGATCCTCAAACCAGGAGCTCGAGGATCAATTCAGCACGCTCGATGCGGCCGGGGGCTACGGGGCGGCGGAGCAGTCCGCGCACCGGACGTCGGCGGGCGGGTCGTCCCCGACGAGGTCGGCGATCCAGTCGACGAGGCGGACGCCGTCGACCTCGGTCGTGTAGAACGCGTCGAACTCGAAGATCCCGTGCCCCGCGCCCGGCGCGGTGTAGCTGTGCACGGGCACCCCGGCGGCCTCGATCCGCTCCTCGTTGGCGTCGATCTGGGCGAGGAGGTCGGGCGGGTCCCCGGGGATCCAGCGGGCCACCTCGGAGGACGCGTGGGGGTCGTAGGCGTAGTCGAACCGGCCCAGCACGAGATCGGGGTCGTGACGGCCGGCCTGGACCCAGAACGCCGGGGGACCCCAGTCGCGGGCGGCGAGCCCGTCGACCGCCCAGTCGGGCGCGGCGTCGTAGGCGCCCCACCGGGCGTCGAGCACGCCCTCGTCGAGGTCCGGGTGGTCGGGCCAGGCGCCGGACTGGGCGCCGAGGACGGTCACCCTCGCGTCGGGCAGGAGGTCGGCGACGAGCCCCCCGTAGACCGGCGCCGCCACCGAACCCGCGGTCTTCCCGATGACGACGACGTCCGTGGCGTCCGGGTACGTCGCGGCGAGGTGGTCGAGCGCGGCCCGGCCGTTGACCGCGCCGCGGTGCTCGACGGTCAGGCCGGGCGCGTACTCCTGGGTGGCGTCGCCCAGGTGCGCGTCGCCGGTGCAGGAGCTGACGTAGACGAAGGACCAGTCGCGGAACGGGTTGTCCCTGCGGGTGACGTCGAACATCCCCGTGCGGTTCTCCGGCTCGGTGCCCCGGATGTTCCAGTCGTAGACGCCGCTGTCGCCGTGCTCGCCGGTGAGCGCGCAGGTGGCCGCGTCCCAGCAGACGCCGCCCCCGTTGAGGAAGAGCACGACCCGCTTCGTGTCGGCGCGTCGTTCCCAGAAGTGGAACGGGCTGCCGTCGGCGCACCGGCAGTCGGCGGGCGCCGCGACGGTGTCCCACTCGAGGCCGGGCGTCGGCGTGCAGGCGCCCAGCGCGGACGCGAGGGCGACGAGGAGGAGGGCGGTCGTCGTCGACCTGCGGTGCCGGGGGAGGCCGCCACGGCGGCGGGCGGGAGTCATGGGTCCAGGCTGGCCGGCGGTCGGCCCGCCGCGCACCCGCCCCAGGTAGGGTCCGCACCCCCGACGTGCGACGGGTGTCCGGCGGATGGGCCCGGGCCTACTGTGAGGAGCGCCATGAACACTCCCGCACCGGCCCGCCGGGGCGCCCTGCGCAGCCCGTGGCTCCAGGACGCCGGCCTCGCTGCGCTGCTGCTGGCCGGCACGGTCGCCGTGGCGGGCTCCGCGGGCGGCGTGGCGCCGGGGCGCGCGGTCGCGGGAGGGGTGGCGACCGCCCTCGGCGTGGCGGCCGTGGCCGTGCGGCGCCGGTGGCCCGTGCCGGCCGTCGGTGCGGCCCTCGTCGGGGCCGTGGTGCGGATGGCGCTGGGCGCCGGGCCCACCCCCGCCGAGCTCGCCGTGCTCGTCACCCTGTACACGGTCGCGGCGCGCCGGCCGCGGCGGACATCGCTGGTCGTGCTGGGGGCGGCGCTGGCCCTGGTGACCGCCTGGACCCTGGTCGTGGCCGCCGACGGCGGAGGCCGGCTTCTCGGCGGCCCGTTCGGCACCGGCGGGGAGACCGTCGGCGAGACGCCGGGGGGCGCCGCGACCGGGCCGGGCTCCTGGGGCGGGATCCTCGTCCTGGGTCCGCTGCTGGCGGGGTCGTGGGCGCTGGGGTGGGGCGTGCGGTCGCGCCGCGCCTACCTCGGCGAGCTCGAGGCACGGGCGCGTGACCTGGAGCGCGAGCGCGACCAGCAGGCGGCCCTCGCCGTCGCGGCCGAGCGCGCTCGCCTCACGCGCGAGATGCACGACGTGGTCGCGCACGGCCTCGCCGTCATCGTCACGCAGGCGCAGGGCGGGGCGGCGGCGTTCGAGCGACGTCCTGCCGACACCCTGGCCGCCCTGGACGCCATCGTCGCGACCGGCCGCGAGTCGCTGGCCGACATGCGGCAGGCGCTGGCGCCGGGCGACGGGCCGGACGACCGGCCGGGCGACGCCCCACGTCCGGAACCCGGCCTCGCGGAGCTGGCCGGCCTCGTCGACCGCGTGCGCCGGGCGGGCACGCCCGTCGCCCTGCACGTCGACGGCGTACCGCACCCCCTGGCGGCGACGGTGGACGCCGCGGCGTACCGCATCCTCCAGGAGTCGCTGACGAACACGATGCGGCACGCGGGGCCCGGCGCCGCGGCCCAGGTGCTCGTCTCGTACGGTGACGGCGCCCTGACCCTCCAGGTGAGCGACGACGGGACGGGCCGGGCCACCATGCACGACGGCGGCGACGGCGGGCACGGGCTGCGGGGCATGCGGGAGCGCGCCGCCCTGGTGCGGGGCGAGGTGACCGCCGGGCCGGGCCCGGGCGGGGGCTATGTCGTGCACGCCCGGCTGCCGCTCGCGCCCGCCGTGCCCCGTGAGCGGGAGGCGGCGCCGTGACCCGGGTGCTCGTCGCGGACGACCAGGCCCTGATCCGGACCGGCCTGCGGATGATCCTGGAGAACGCGGACGACATGGAGGTCGTCGGGGAGGCGGACGACGGCGCCGCCGCGGCCGACCTGGCCGCCGACACCCGCCCCGACGTCGTGCTGATGGACGTCCGGATGCCCGGCGTCGACGGGCTGGAGGGCACCCGGCGCATCTGCGCCGCGCAGCCGGACGGCCCGCGCGTCCTCGTCCTCACGACGTTCGACCTCGACGAGTACGTGTACGCGGCGCTGCGGGCCGGCGCAGGAGGCTTCCTGCTCAAGGACGCGCTCGCCGCCGACCTGCTGTCGGCGATCCGCGCCGTGGCCCGGGGCGACGCGATCGTGGCGCCGCCGATCACGCGGCGGCTGATCGAGCGGCACATCGGCACGTCGGGCGACCCGCTCCCGCGCACGACGGCGGAGCTCGACCTCCTCACCGCGCGCGAGCGCGAGGTGCTGGGGCTGGTGGCCCGTGGGCTGTCCAACGCGGAGATCGCCGCCCGCCTCTTCGTCACCGAGGCCACGGTGAAGGGACACGTCAGCGCCGTCCTGGCGAAGCTCGGGCTGCGCGACCGGGTGCAGGCGGTGATCTTCTCCTACGAGTGCGGGCTGGTCCGCGCGGGCACGTGAGGCCCGCGCGGACCCGCTGTCCCTACTCGGTGTCCTCCTCCGCGAGGGAGCCGAGGTAGAGGGAGATGACCTTCGGGTCGGACTGCAGCTCCCGCCCGGTGCCGGTGTACGCGTCCTTGCCCTGGTCGAGGACGTAGCCGCGGTCGCAGATCTGCAGGCAGCGGCGGGCGTTCTGCTCGACCATGATCACGGACACGCCGGCCTTGTTGATCATGCGGGTGCGCAGGAAGGTCTCGTCCTGGCGGACGGGGGACAGGCCGGCGGACGGCTCGTCGAGCAGCAGCACGGACGGGTTCATCATGAGGGCCCGCGCCATGGCGACCATCTGCCGCTCGCCGCCGGACATGGCGCCGGCCCGCTGGGTGCGGCGCTCGTGCAGCACGGGGAAGAGGTCGCGGATGAACGACCACCGCTCGTCGAACACCTTGGGCCGCAGGTAGACGCCCATGCGCATGTTCTCCTCGACGGACAGCGAGGGGAACACGTTGTTCGTCTGCGGCACGAATCCGACGCCGCGGGCCACGAGGGCGTTCGCCTTCATGCCCGTGATGTCGTCGCCCTCGAGCGTCACCGTGCCGGAATGGATCTTCACCAGCCCGAAGAGCGCCTTGAGGAGCGTGGACTTGCCCGCGCCGTTGGGGCCGATGATGCCGACCAGCTCGCCCTTGCCCACCTCGATCGAGCAGCCGTCGAGGATGTGGACGCCGGGGATGTAGCCGGCGACGAGGTTGTCGGCCCGCAGCAGCAGCTCCTTGCCCTCGGGGACGCCGCCGCGCGCGTTCTCGGTCAGGGTGTCGGTCATCGCTTCTCCTCCTCGGCCTCGAGACGGGCCAGGATCTCGGGGTCGAGCAGGGAGTCGTCCCCGAGGTCGGTGTCGTGGTGGGCGCCGAGGTACGCGTCGACGACGGCCTGGTCCTGCATCACCGTCTTCGGCGGGCCCTCGGCCACGATCCGGCCCTCGGCCATCACGACGACCCAGTCGGAGATGTGCCGCACGGCGTGCATGTCGTGCTCGACGAACAGCACGGTCATGCCCTCGTCGCGCAGCGCCTGCACGTGCCCGAGCAGCGACTGCACGAGGGCCGGGTTCACACCGGCCATCGGCTCGTCGAGCATGATCATCGTCGGGTCGGTCATGAGGGCGCGAGCCATCTCGAGCAGCTTGCGCTGCCCGCCCGAGAGCGACCCGGCGAAGTCGTCCGCCTTCGCGTCGAGCTTGAAGCGGGCGAGGATCTCCATCGCCTTCTCGGAGGCGGCCTTCTCGTGCGCCTGCCAGGTGAACGGGAGCCACGACAGCCAGAACCGCTCGCCCGGGTTCTTCGGGGCGGCGAGCAGCATGTTCTGCAGCACGGTGAGACGCGACAGCGCCTTGGTGAGCTGGAACGTGCGCACCATGCCCGCCTTGGCGACGCGGGCGCCGCTCTTGCCGGCGATCGAGTTCCCCTCGAAGCTCCAGCGCCCGCTCTGCGGGGTGTCGAAGCCGGTGAGGAGGTTGAAGAACGTCGTCTTGCCGGCGCCGTTCGGGCCGATCAGCGCGGTGATGGCGCCGCGCTGCACCTCGAGGTGCTCGACGTCGACCGCCGTCATGCCGCCGAACCGGCGCACGACGTCGTCGGCCACGAGGATGGCGTCCGGCTTGGGCGCCCCGACGACGGCCTCGACGTGCGCGAGGTCGTCGCGGGCCTCCGCCGCGACGGCGGAGGTGGGGGCGACGGCGGCCGCCGCGGCGGCGTCGACGACGGACTCGGGCTCGGGGGAGGTGCCGGCGCCCTGGCCGGCCGAGGTCTCTTCGGACATGTCAGCGGACATTGAAGGCCAGCTCCTTCTTGTTCCCGAGGATGCCCTGCGGCCGGAAGATCACGAGGAGCATCAGCGTGATACCGACCAGCATGCCGCCGATCTGCTCCACGTTGGTGGTGCTGATGATCTCGCCCACCCCGGTGTTCTCGGACAGGGCGCGCATCCCGGTGCGCATGAACATGTAGGCGCCGAAGAAGATCATCGCGCCGAGGACCGGCCCGAAGACGGTGGCGGCGCCACCGAGCAGCAGCACGGTCCACACGAAGAACGTCATCGTGCGGCCCATGGCGTCGGGCGCGATCGTGATCGGCAGCACGTAGATCACGCCGCCGAGGGCGCCGAGCATGCCGCCCAGCACCAGCGACTGCAGCTTGTACGAGTACACGTTCTTGCCGAGCGCCCGCACGGCGTCCTCGTCCTCGCGGATGCCCTTGAGGACGCGGCCCCACGGGCTGCGGGTGACGAGCCACACGAACAGCAGGGCCAGGGCGACGACGCCCCACGCGAAGATCCGCGTCCACCAGGAGTCGGACCCGGTGTTGATGTACTCGATGGGTCCGAGGGCGGTGCGGCCGTCGGGCAGGGGCGACAGGTCCTGGAAGGTGCCCTTGTAGTTGCGGCCCTGCAGGCCGGAGGCGCCGCCGGTCCACTCCTGCAGCCACGTCGACCGCCCGATCCAGCGGATGATCTCCGCCGCGGAGATGGTGACGATGGCCAGGTAGTCACCGCGCAGCTGCAGCGTCGGGATGCCGAGGATCAGCGCGAACAGCAGCCCGGCGGCCAGCGCGACCACCAGCGCGAGGAAGAACGGTGCGCCGGCGATGGTCGCGATGCCGAAGCCGTACGCGCCGAGCAGCATGAAGCCGGCCTGGCCCATGTTGAGCAGCCCGGTGTACCCGAAGTGCAGGTTGAGGCCGATCGCCGCGATGGCGTACGCCGCCGTCGTGGGGGCGATGAGCTCGGCGAGCGACTGGGTGAGGATTCTGAGGAACTCGTCCATGGTCGGTCTCCCTTCAGCCGATCCGCTCGCGGCGGCCGAGGATGCCCTGCGGCCTGATCAGGAGCACGAGGATGAGGATCACGAGCGCCGACGCGTACCGCAGGTCGCTCTGGATCACGAGGTTGGACAGCTCGACGACGAGGCCGATGAGGATCGACCCGACGAGGGCGCCGAACGCGGTGCCGAGCCCGCCGAGGGTCACCGCGGCGAACATCAGCAGCAGGAGCTGCACGCCGACCTGCCAGTTGAACGACCCGAACGAGATGCCCCACATGAGGCCCGCCAGCGCCGCGAACGCGGTGGCGAGGATCCACACGATGCGGACCACCTTGTCGGGGTCGATGCCGGTCGCCGAGGCGAGCGCCGGGTTGTCCGACACGGCGCGGGTGGCCCGCCCGAGACGGGTGCGCGTGAGGAACAGCGCGAAGCCGATCAGGCAGACGAGCGCGACCGCCATCGAGATCCACGACGTGGTGCTCAGCGTGATCCCGAGGAGGGTCAGCGGCCGCGGGTTGGCCGACAGGATGCGCTCGGACCCGCCGCCGATGAGGAGCTGGATGACGTACTGCAGGGTGATCGACAGACCGATCGACACGATCATCAGCTGCATCACGGGGGTGCCGCGGCGGCGTAGCGGCCGCCAGATCGCGGCGTCCTGCGCGAGACCGGTGAGGGCGCACAGCACGATGGTCAGCGCGCCGCCGAGCCAGATCGACATGCCCCACTGGTTGATGGCGATGAAGCCGAGCGCCGCGCCGAGGGCGAACTGCTCGCCGTGGGCGAAGTTCGACAGCCCGGTGGTGCCGAAGATGAGGTTCAGGCCGATGGAGGCGAGGGCGAGCAGCAGGCCGAAGCGGATGCCGGAGCCGAACTGCTGCCACACCTGGCCCCAGGTCAGGTCGCCCTCGGAGGCGTCGCCCTCCGGCGCGGTGCTCACGCCGTCGCCGTCGGTGGTGGTGGTGCCGTCCTCGGCGGGGGCGCTCGTGGAGGCGTCGGCCGACGGGCTGGCGTCGCTCTCGGCCGCTCCCCCGAGGAGGAAGGCCGCGCGGCCCGTGCCGCCGGTCTGGGCGACGACCTCCGTCGTCGTCTCCGCGGGCGGTGCCTGGCCGGCGGGGAGCGAGGACGGGTCGAGGGTGACCGTGTACCGGCCGACCTCCTCGACGGCGATCGAGATCCGGTCCGTGGTGGTGGTGATCGTCTCGTCGAACCCGCCCGGCCCGGTGATGGTGAGCTTTGCGTCCGCGACGGGGTCGCCCGCCTCGTCGACCACCCGGACGGCGATACAGGCCGTCGTGTCGTCGGGCTTGCAGTCGGTGGCGATGTCCGTGGCTGTGCTGGTGGTGCCGGCGGCTGTGGTGTGTGCCGCGCTCTGTGTCCCTGGACTCGCCTGCGCTGGTGGTAGGGCGAGCGCCAAGGGCGCGAGGGCGATCGCGAGTGCAGCCGCGGTGCGGCGCAGCACGATCCCCCTGGTCGGTCGGTCCGTCGTCATCGGCCGGGTCCTCCGTAGGTCGGTGTCGTTCCCCGGGCGAGCCCGGGGTACCACCCGCTCGCCCCGTCGATGCAGGGACACTAAAGGCCCCATGTATCCGCGGGGTTTCGCGAGCGTGCCGTGAGTGTAGCGACGAAAATGTGACCCACCTGACAGATCCAGGTCACAGTCCTGCATCACGCGGGTGGATCCTGGCCCGGCCCCGGTGGCACCTAGGCTGGCCGCGTGCCCGACGACCTGACGCCCGCCGCCGAACCCATCCCCACCTCGGGAGACGCCGCCCCGGCGGCCCCGGCCCCCACCTCGGACGACGCGCCCGTCGAGACCCCGGCGGACGCCCCGGCCGAGGCGCCCGTCGCGGAGCGCCGCCCGACGGTCCGCTCGCACCACGGCGACGACGTCGTCGACGACTACGAGTGGCTGCGCGACAAGGACTCGCCCGAGGTGCTGGCCCACCTGGCCGCGGAGAACGCGTGGACGCAGGCGCAGCTCGCGCACCTGGCGCCGCTGCGGCAGGACGTGTTCGACGAGATCAAGGCGCGCACGCTCGAGGCGGACCTGTCCGTCCCCGTCCGCATGGGCGGCTCCTGGTACTACACCCGCACCGAGGAGGGTCGGCAGTACCCGATCCACGCCCGCGTGCCGGCCGCGGGCGAGTGGGCGCCGCCGCGGATCGAGCCGGGCACGGTCCCGGCGGGCGAGCAGGTGCTGCTGGACCAGAACGCCGCGGCCGACGGCCACGACTTCTTCTCCCTCGGCTCGTTCGACGTCTCGGAGGACGGCGCCCGCCTCGCGTACGCCGTCGACACCACCGGCGACGAGCGGTTCGCGCTGCGCGTGCGCGACCTGACGACGGGCGAGGACCTGCCCGACGTCGTCGAGGACACGTTCCCTGGCGCGGTGCTCACCCCGGACGGCCGGTACGTCTTCTACCCGACGGTCGACGACGCGTGGCGGCCGTACCGGGTGTGGCGGCACGAGGTCGGGACCCCGGCGGCCGACGACGTGCTCGTGCTCGAGGAGCCCGACGAGCGGTACTGGGTGGGCGTGGGCCTGACCCGGTCGCGCCGCTACCTCGTGGTCGAGCTGGGCTCGAAGACGACCAGCGAGGCGCGCGTCCTGGAGGCGGACGACCCGACGGGCGACCTCCGCACGGTCTGGGAGCGCCGCGACGGCGTCGAGTACACGGTGGAGCACGCCGTGCTGCCGACGGGCGCGGACGACGCCGGCACGGGCGGGCGCGACGCGCTGCTCGTCCTGCACAACGACGGCGCGGAGAACTTCGCGCTCGTGACCACCGACATCCCCGCGCCGGGCGCCGGCCCCCTCGACCCCGCGGCGGCGCGCGTCGTGGTGCCGCACGACCCGGACGTGCGGCTCGACGGCGTGGACGCGTTCGCCCACCACGTGGTGCTGAGCCTGCGGCGGGAGGCGCTGCCGCGCGTCGCCGTCGTCGACCTCGCCGACACCGCCCGCGCCACGCCGGACCAGCCGTGGACGGCGCGGGAGATCGACGTCGACGAGGCGCTGTTCTCCGTGGCGCTCGACGCGAACCCCACCTGGGAGCAGCCGCTGCTGCGGGTGCAGCACACGTCGTTCGTCACGCCCGCCACGGTGCTGGACGTGGACCTCGCCACCGGCGAGCGGCACGTGCGCAAGCGGCAGCCCGTGCTGGGCGGCTACGACCCGGCCGACTACGTGCAGCGCCGCGAGTGGGCCACGGCCGAGGACGGCACGCGGGTGCCGATCAGCCTGGTGTGGCGCAAGGACGCGGTGACGCTCGACGGGTCCGGCACCCGCGCGGAGCCCGCGCCGCTGCTGCTCTACGGGTACGGCGCGTACGAGACGAGCATCGACCCCTACTTCTCCGTGCCGCGCCTGAGCCTGCTGGACCGCGGCGTCGTGTTCGCCGTGGCCCACGTGCGCGGCGGCGGCGAGCTGGGCCGGCACTGGTACGACGACGGCAAGCTGGAGCACAAGGCGCACACGTTCTCCGACTTCGTCGCGTGCGGCCGCCACCTCGTGGAGTCCGGCTGGACGGCGCCGGAGCGCATGGTGGCCGACGGCGCCAGCGCGGGCGGGCTGACCGTGGGCGCGGCGCTCAACCTGGCGCCCGGCCTGTTCGCCGGCGTGCTCGCCGGGGTGCCGTTCGTCGACGCGCTCACCTCCATGCTCGACCCGGCGCTGCCGCTCACCGTCGTCGAGTGGGACGAGTGGGGCGACCCCCTGCACGACGCGGAGGTGTACGCCCGCATGAAGGCCTACACCCCGTACGAGAACGTGCCCGACGACGCGTCCGCCTACCCGCGGGTGCTGGCCACCACGTCGCTGCACGACACCCGCGTGCTGTACGTGGAGCCCGCCAAGTGGGTGGCGCGGCTGCGGGCCGCCGGCGCGCCCGCGCTGCTGAAGATCGAGATGTCCGCCGGTCACGGCGGCGTGTCCGGCCGGTACGCCCGCTGGGAGGAGATCGCGTTCGAGCACGCCTGGACGCTCGACGTGCTCGGCGCCGCGCGGCGGTGACCCGGCGGGGGTGAGATCCGGCGTGGCCGATCCCACACGGCGTCGCTGGAACGGCGGGCGCGTCCCGGACGTCGTACCGTCGCGGGGCCGGGGTCGTGTGGGCCCCGGTCTCGTCGTCGTGGAGCCGGCACCGTGCACGCACGTCCGGTCGTCTGGAGCTCGTGTGTCAGGGAACGCCACCACCAGGTTCGCCAACGTCTCGCTGCTGGCCGTGACCAGCCGCCTGCCCTCCGGCGTCCGGACCTCAGCGGAGGTCCAGGGGCGGCTCGCCCCGGCGCTGCGGAGGCTGCGGCTGCCCACCACGCTGCTGCAACGCGTGGCCGGGGTGCGCGAGCGGCGCGCGTGGGCCGCGGGCGAGGACGTGGACGACGCGACCGTCGCCGCGGGCCACGAGGCGCTGCGCGTGGCGGGCGTCGAGCCCGCCGACGTGGGCCTGCTGATCAACACCTCCGTGACCCGCCGGCACCTCGAGCCGTCCGTCGCGGTGCGGCTGCACCACGGGCTCGGGCTGCCGTCGTCTGCGGTGAACTTCGACGTCGCGAACGCGTGCCTCGGCTTCATCAACGGGATGAGCCTCGCGGCCGGGATGATCGACTCCGGCCAGGTCCGCTACGCCGTCGTCGTGGACGGCGAGGACGCCGACATCATCCACGACCGCACCATCGAGCGGCTGCTGCGCGAGGACCGCAGCCGCGACGACTTCATGCAGGAGTTCGCGTCGCTCACGCTCGGCTCGGGCTCCGCCGCCGCCGTGCTCGGCCGCGCGGACGAGCACCCCGAGGGGCACCGCGTGGTGGGCGGCGTGACGCGCGCCGCGACCCGGTTCCACGACCTGTGCGTGGGCAGCACCGAGGGCATGTTCACCGACGCGAAGGCCCTGCTCGACGGCGGCCTGGAGCTCGTCGTCGACGCGTGGAAGGACGCCGTCGCCGACTGGGACTGGTCGGGGATGGACCGGTACGTCACGCACCAGGTGTCGCGCGTGCACACCGACGCGATCGTCGAGGCCGTCGGCCTGGACCGCACCAAGGTGCCCACCACGTACGAGCGGCTGGGGAACGTGGGGCCGGCGTCCGTGCCGATCACGCTCGTGGAGCAGCAGGACACGCTCGCCGCGGGGGACCGCGTGCTGCTCATGGGCGTGGGCTCGGGCATCAACACCGCGATGCTCGAGCTCGCCTGGTGACGGGCGTCGTGACCCACCCCGTGCCCACCCTGCGCCCCGCCGACACCGTCCCGCCGGGCCTGCCCGGCCTCGACCCCCGGTACAGCCACGTGCTGACCGACGCGCGCGGCGGGTCGTGGCACTACCTCGACAACGGGCCGGAGCTCGCCGCGCGCGGCGTCGAGCCCGTCGGCACGGTGCTCGCCGTGCACGGCAACCCCACCTGGTCGTACCTGTGGCGGCGGCTGGTGACGGACGCCGTGGCCGCAGCCCGCGCGGGCGCCCCGGCCTGGCGCGTCGTGGCCGTCGACCAGCTCGAGATGGGGCTGTCCGGGCGGACGGGCGAGCATCGCCCGCTGGCGCGCCGCGTCGCCGACCTCGGCGCGTTCACCGACGCGCTGGGCCTGACGGGGCCCGTCGTGACGCTCGGCCACGACTGGGGCGGCGTCGTCTCGCTGGGCTGGGCCGTGGACCACCCCGACCAGCTCGCGGGCGTCGCGCTCCTCAACACGGCGGTGCACCAGCCCGACGACGCGCCCGTGCCGGCGCCGCTGCGGCTCGCGCTCGCGGGTCCCGTGCACCGGCTCGGCACCCGCACCACGCGCGCCTTCCTCGAGACCACGCTGGCGCTGGCCCGACCGCGGCTCGCGGCCGACGTGGCGGCGGCGTACCGCCTGCCCTACCTCGCCGCCGGCGAGCGCGACGGCATCGAGGGCTTCGTCGCCGACATCCCGGTCGACGACGCGCACCCCAGCGCGCCCGAGCTGGCACGCATCTCGGCCGGCGTCGCGCGCCTCGCCGTGCCCGCCGTCATGCTCTGGGGCCCGCACGACCCGATCTTCTCCGACCGCTACCTGGACGACCTGGCGCGCCGGCTGCCGCACGCGCACGTGCACCGGTTCGCCGGTGCCGGCCACCTCGTCGCCGAGGACGCGGAGTGGACACCGCCCGTGCTGGAGTTCCTGTCGGGGGTGCTTCCGGAGGACGGGCGGCCCGAGCTTCCCGACCCCTCCGCCTCGTCCGACCCCTCCCCGTCGTTCGTGCCGCTGTGGGCGGGGCTGGACGCCCGGGCCGACGACCCGGGCCCGGCCGTGCTGGACATGACCACGGACGGCGCGGACGGCCGGCCGTTCACGGCGAGCTGGCGGGCGCTGGACCGGCAGGTGCGGCGCGTCGCCGCGGGCCTGCACGCGATCGGGGTGCGCCGGGGCGACCGGGTGTCGCTGCTGGTCGAGCCCGGCCCCACGCTGACCGCCCTGGTGTACGCGTGCCTGCGGATCGGCGCGGTGGTCGTGGTGGCCGACGCCGGGCTGGGTGTCCGCGGGCTGACGCGCGCGCAGCGGGGGGCGTGGCCGCGGTTCGTCGTGGCGCAGCGCAAGGGCCTGGCGGCCGCGCGGGCGCTGGGCTGGCCCGGGGTGCGGATCTCCGCCGAACCGCTCCCGGCCCCGGCGCGGCGCGCGCTCGGCGTGACGCACGAGCTCGTCGACGTCGCCCGCGCGGGCGAGGGCCGGGACCTGCCGCCCGAGCCCGGCCCGCACGACGAGGCCGCCGTGCTGTTCACCTCCGGCTCGACGGGCCCGGCCAAGGGCGTCGTCTACCGGCACGCCGAGCTGTCGGCCCTGCGCGACGCGCTCGCGGCGCACTTCGACGTCGGGCCCGGGACCGGCCTGGTCACCGGCTTCGCGCCCTTCGCGCTGCTCGGCCCCGCCCTGGGCACGCGGTCGGTGACGCCGCGCATGGACGTGTCCTCGCCGCGGACCCTCACGGCCCGCGCCGTCGCCGACGCCGTCCGGGCCTCCGACGCGCGCATCGTCTTCCTCTCCCCGGCCGCGATCCTCAACGTCGTGGCGACGGCGGACGCGCTGGACGACGACGACCGCGCCGCCCTCGGCCGCGTGCGCACGTTCCTGTCCACGGGGGCGCCGATCTCCGCCGCGCTGCTGGGCTCGGCCGCCGAGCTCATGCCCGCCGCGACCGCGCACACGCCGTACGGGATGACGGAGTGCCTGCTCGTCACCGACGTCACGCTCGACGGCATCCGGCAGGCCGCGGCGGCGCCCGACGACGGCGTCTGCGTGGGCCGGCCCGTCGGCGGCGGCGAGGTGCTGGTGAGCGCGCTCGACGCCGACGGCGCGGCGACCGGCGCGCCGTCCGCCGCGCCGGGCGTGCTCGGCGAGGTGCTGGTGCGCGCCGGCCACCTCAAGGAGCGCTACGACCGCCTGTGGCTCACGGACCTGGCCGCGGAGCGGGACACCCCGCCCGGGCGCTGGCACCGCACCGGCGACGTCGGGCACCTGGACGACCAGGGCCGGCTGTGGATCGAGGGCCGCCTGTCGCACGTGCTGCGCACCGCCGACGGCCCGCTCGCGCCGGTGGGCCCCGAGCAGCACGTGGAGCGCGTCCCCGAGGTGCGGCGCGCCGCCGTCGTCGGGGTCGGCCCGGCCGGGCTGCAGCAGCCCGTGGCGGTGGTCGAGACCGTGGAAGGCGTGCGGCGCCCCGCGCTCGCGCCCGAGGCGCTCGCGGCCGCCGTCCGCGCGGCGTCGCCCGTGCGGCTCGCGGCCGTGCTGGTGGTGCCGCGGATGCCCACCGACGTGCGGCACAACTCCAAGGTCGACCGCGCCCGCCTCGCCGCCTGGGCGGACGGCGTGCTCACCGGCGGCCGGTGGGGGGCGCCGTGACCGCCCGGCCGACCGTCCTCGTGACCGGCGCGTCGGGGCTGCTCGGCGGCGCGGTGGCCCGCGCGCTCGTGGCCCGCGGGGACGACGTGCGCACCCTGCAGCGGCGGCCGTCCGGCGTCCGGGGCGCGGCGGACGTGCTCGGCACCGTGACCGACCCGGACGTCGTCGCGCGCGCCGTCGACGGCGTCGGCGCCGTGGTGCACCTCGCCGCCAAGGTGTCGCTGGCCGGGGACCCCGCCGAGTTCCGCGAGGTGAACGTGGGCGGCACGCGGGCCCTGCTCGACGCCGCCGAGCGCGCGGGGGTGGCGCGGTTCGTCCAGGTGTCGTCCCCGTCCGTCGCCCACCTGGGGGCGTCGCTGGTGGGCGTGCCGGCCACGCCCGCGGACCCCGAGCGTGCCCGCGGCGAGTACGCGCGGACCAAGGCCGCGGCCGAGGTGCTCGCGCTGGGCCGGGACGGCGTCGGCGGCGGGCCCCGCGTGGTCGCCGTGCGCCCGCACATCGTGTGGGGGCCGGGGGACACGCAGCTCGTGGAGCGCGTCGTCGACCGCGCGCGCCACGGGCGGCTGCCGCTGCTCGGGCACGGCGCGGCGCTCATCGACACCCTCTACGTGGACAACGCCGCCGACGGCATCCTCGCCGCCCTCGACCGCCTCGACGACGCGCCCGACGTCGTGGGCGGCCGCGCCTACGTGCTGACCAACGGCGAGCCGCGCACCGTCGCGGACCTGCTCGCCGGCATCTGCCGCGCCGCGGGCGTCACGCCGCCCGCGTGGCGCGTGCCCGCCGGCCTGGCACGGTCCGCGGGCGGGCTCGTCGAGGCCCTGTGGCGCGTGCGCCCCGGCGCCGACGAGCCGCCGATGACGCGCTTCCTCGCCGAGCAGCTGTCCACCGCACACTGGTTCGACCAGCGCGCGACGCGCCGCGACCTGCGCTGGACGCCCGCCGTGGGCGTCGACGAGGGGATGGCGCGGCTGGCGGCCCACTACGGGGGGACGGCGCCCCCGGCGGCGTCGGCGAGGTCAGGGCCGCACGAGCCGTAGGGGCTGGGCGCCCGCGCGCACCGTCACGGTCTGCCCCCAGGTGGCGACCAGCCGGTCGTCCTCCATGCCGTCGCCGAAGACGACGAGCCGGTCGGAGGCGACGGTGAGCGCCACCTCGTCCCCGGGCTCCACCGTGCCCTCGGTGAGCGACGTGCCCGTGCCGGGCGACGGCCACGCCTCGCGCACGAACCAGCCGAGCCGGTCGTCCGTCCGGCCCGGTGCGGCGCGCCCGCCGCGGTCGTGCGCCAGCGACGCCCACCAGCCCGTGGCGCCGGTACCCGTCGCCACCAGCAGGCCCGACGACGACTGCCGCTCCGTGCCCGCCGCGCAGCGCAGCGCGTACCGCGCGCTCTGGTGCGACGGGTGGCCCACGAACACCTCGTTGAGCGCGGTGAGGCGCTGCCCGTCGTCGAGGTCCGCGCGCACCGTCGTGAGCGCGTCGACCGGCAGCAGGGCGGCGAGGTCCGGGGCGCCGGAGCGCGCCGGCGGCTCGCCGTCCAGGCCGCGGAGCAGGCGCGCGGCGGCCGCCACCGAGTGCCGCACCAGGACGCCCGCGTTGCTGCCGGGCTCGGGGTCGACGCCGAGCACCGGCTGGCCGTCCAGGTACTTCGCGACGTTCGCGACGAGGCCGTCCTGGCCGACCACCACGACGACGTCCTCCGGCGCGACCAGGAACCGCGACAGGTCGGCCCGCTCCACGTCCGCCCGCGCCCACCCGGCGGGCAGGGCCGCCACCACGGCGTCGCGGGCGGCCGCCAGCGTGTCGTGCCGCTCCTGCACCTCGGCGAGCGTGCGGCCCCGCGTGCGGAGGAAGAACTCCGCCTGGCCGCGGGTGCCGTGCCGGTCCAGCAGCTCGTCGAGCTCGGTGCGGCGGTGCACGACGACCGCCCGGCGGCGCAGCATCGTCAGGCCGCCTTCCGGGCCGGGGCGTCGCCGCCCAGCGCGCCGCCCACCAGGGTGCCCAGCACGCCGGTGAGCAGGTCCGGGGTGACGGTGAGGTGCTGCACCTCGGGCAACGACCGGGCGGCGTCCCGCAGCGCCAGGGCGACCAGCGTGCTCTGGCCGGCCTCCGCGTAGGCGGCCATCCGGGCGCTCTCGGCCGCCGCCTCCGCCTCGCCGACCGTGCGCACCTGCTCGGCCCGGGCGTCGGTCTCGAGCCGCGAGCGCTCCGCCCGCGCCCGGGCCTCGACCATCGCGGCCGCGGCCTGCTCCTCGGCCTCGCGGCGGGCGTTGGCGCCCTCCTGGGCGACGAGGCGCTCGCGGCGGGTGGCGAGCTCGATCCTGCTGGCCAGCTCGTTCTCGGCGATGGCGCGCTCCCGCTCGACGGCCAGCGCCCGGCGCTCGTACGTGGCCCGGTCGGCCTCGGCCTGCACGTGCTCGCGGGCAGGGGTCTGCAGGGCGCGCTCGACGTCCTTCTCGGGGCGGACGGCGAGGACCTGGACGCCGACGACGGCGATGCCGGTCGCGACGAGCCGCGGGTCGGTGGGCAGCTCCTCGGTGAGGAGGGCGCGGACGCGGGGCACCCCCGAGGTCATGGCCTCGGCGAGGGTCATGGCGGCGAGCACGTCGGTGGCGTGGCTCTGGGCGAGCTGGCCGACGATGGTCGTGACCTGGTCGCGGCCCGCGGTGCTGGTGGCGCCGTCGTGGGGGTCGACGGCGAAGTCGAGCCGCTGCGAGGCCGTGACGGGGTCCGCGAACCGGTAGGTGACGTTGGCCTGGACGGTGACGTCCTGGTGGTCGGCGGTCACGGCGTGGAAGAAGACGGGGAGCTCCTGGTCGTCCACGGGCACCTCGCTGAGCACCGACGTCGTGGGCCGGAACCAGAAGGCCTGCCCGACGCCCTCGTGGGCGACCCGGCCGCGGCGCAGGTGCACGACGTGCCCCGTGGGGCTGCCGAGGAAGTGCCGGGTCCAGGGGTAGCTGCGGACGGTGGCCATGACGGTCCTTCTTTCTCGTCAGAGTGACAATTAATTGATGTCACGCTGACGATAACCAGCGTCGCGAGTTCTCGTCAACCTGACGACAAAGCGGGTAGGGTGGCGGCCATGGGACGAGCGGACCAGGACGCACCGGCGCGCGACGGCGGCACGACGGTGCCCCCGGGCGCCGCGCTGCTGCCCGTGACGGTGGACGTCGTCGCCCTCACCGTGCGCGACCACGCGCTGCAGGTGCTCCTCGTCGAGCGCGGCGTCGACCCCTACCGCGGCGCGCTCGCCCTGCCCGGCGGGTTCGTGCTGCCGGGGGAGCGGCTCGCCGCCGCGGCCACCCGCGAGCTCGAGGAGGAGACCGGCGTCGTGCCGCCCGGGCACCTCGAGCAGCTCGGCACGTACGGGCCCCTCGGCCGCGACCCGCGCGGCCCCGTCCTGGCGGTGGCGCACCTGCTCCTCGCGCCCGACTTCGGCGTCGTGCGCCCCGGCTCCGACGCCGGCGCCGCGGCCTGGCACCCCGTCGCGGACCTGCTCGACGGCGCGGCGACCCTCGCGTTCGACCACGCGCGCATCCTGGCCGACGGCGTCGAGCGCGCCCGGTCCAAGCTCGAGTACTCCCCGCTCGCCACGGCGTTCTGCGGGCCCGAGTTCACCGTCGCGGAGCTCCGGCGCGTCTACGAGGCGGTCTGGGGGGTGCGCCTCGACCCGCGCAACTTCTCGCGCAAGGCCACCGGAACCCCCGGGCTGCTCGAGGAGACCGGCCGCTCCACCTCGGGCGGGGCGGGCCGCCCCGCGGCGCTCTACCGGGCCGCGCGAGGCGCCACCCCGGGCGGCCCCGACGACCGCGCCGAGCGGCCGGACGACGGCCCCGCGGTCGTCCCCGCCGTCATCGACCCGCCCCTGCTGCGCCCCCGCGACTGAGCCCGGGTGGGCCCGCGCGGGTCGGCCGCGCCACGCGCGACGTCGACACGCCGCCCCAAGATGAACAACAGGTGAACAGTCCCGGAACAGTTCACCGAACGGTCGACGGGCGGTCGAAAACCCTCAGGTTCACCCCCCACGATGGGTGCCGTGACCGAGACGCTTCTGCTCGCGCTCGTCGTCGTGACGGCCCTCGCGTTCGACTTCACGAACGGGTTCCACGACACGGGCAACGCGATGGCCACCTCCATCGCCACCCGAGCCCTCAAGCCCCGGACCGCCGTCGCGCTGTCCGCCGTCCTCAACCTCGTCGGCGCGTTCCTCTCCCTCGCCGTCGCCGCCACGATCGCCAAGGGCATCGTCGACGCGGGAGTCATCACGCTCCCCGTCGTCCTCGCCGGGCTGGTCGGCGGCATCGTCTGGAACCTCATCACCTGGCTGCTCGGCATCCCGTCCAGCTCCTCGCACGCCCTCGTGGGCGGCATGGTGGGCGCGGTGCTCGCCGCCGTCGGCACGTCGGGCGTGCTGTGGTCCGGCGTCGTCGCCAAGGTGCTGGTGCCCGCCCTCATCGCCCCCGTCGTCGCGATCGCGGTGGCCGGCCTCGGCACCTGGCTCGTGGCCCGCCTGACCCGCGGCGTCCCGCAGGACGTCACCAACCGCGGCTTCCGCTGGGGCCAGATCGGCTCCGCGTCGCTCGTCTCCCTGGCGCACGGCACCAACGACGCGCAGAAGTCGATGGGCATCATCCTGCTCGCGCTCATCGCGGGCGGCGCCGTCCCGGCCGACTCGGGCGTGCCGTTCTGGGTCATCATCAGCTGTGCCGTCGCCATGGCGCTCGGCACCTACCTGGGCGGCTGGCGCGTCATCCGCACGCTCGGCAAGGGCCTCGTCGAGATCGACACCCGCCAGGGCATGGCCGCCGAGACGTCGTCCGCCGCCGTCATCCTGCTGTCCAGCCACTTCGGCTTCTCGCTCTCCACGACGCACGTCGCCACCGGCTCCGTGCTCGGCTCCGGCGTCGGCATGCCGGGCGCCACCGTGCGCTGGAAGGTCGCGGGCCGCATGTTCGTGGCCTGGATGGTGACCCTCCCGGCCGCCGGCCTGGTCGGTGCCCTGTGCCACTGGCTCGAGTCGTCCATCGGCGGCACGGCGGGCACGCTCGCCGTCTTCGCGCTCCTGGTGGTCGTCTCCGCCGCGATCTGGATGGTGTCGCGCCGCAAGCCGGTCGACCACACCAACGTCAACGAGGCCTGGGACGAGGAGAAGGGCGCGTCCGTCGAGGCCGTGGCCGCCACCACGGGCGAGGCCGGCGGCGAGCGCGTCGCGCCGGTCCCCGCGGTCGCCACCGCGTCGTCCGTCGCCCCCGCCGTCGGGGCCGTGTCCTCCGTCGGCACCGCGTCGAACCAGAAGGTGGGAGCATGACCGACTTCATCGAGTGGGGCGCCCTCGGCCAGGTGCTCGTCGCCGGGCTGATCATCGGCGCCGGCATCCCCGCGCTGTTCGCCCTCGGGCTGCGGCTGCTGGCCGGCACCACCACGGAGGCCCCCGCGGCCGGCACCGCGTCGGACGCCGACGCCCCCGGCCCGCGCGTCATCGCCATCCCGCGCCCGTCGCCGGCCCGCCTCGCCGGCGCGATCGCCTGCATGGGCGTCGTGGTCGGCGCCATCGCCTTCGGCCTGGTCTTCCTGGTCTCCGGCGGCCACTGACCGTCCCCTCGAAGGGAACAGGTCAGCGGGCGAGGTCCTCGGCGGCGGCCGCGAGAGCCCGCGCGGCGCGCTCGTCGCCCAGGGCGGTGCACGCCGCGACGGCGGCGCCCGTGCGCGGCCCGGACAGGCCGGCGAGGGTCGCGCGCAGCACGTCGGCGTCGTGCACGGTGCCCAGCAGGTCCTGCAGGCCGCGGTGGCGGTCGGCGACGTCGGCGGCCCACCGGTCGGTCGCGGCGTCCCCCGAGGTGGCGAGCACCTCGGCGGCGTAGCGCGCGCGGCGCGCGGCCTTGCGCAGCCGGTGCACGGCCTCCGGCGCCGGGCGGGGGCCGTCCCACGGCTCCGCCCACGACACCACCGGTCCCGCGCGGCGCCGCACCCGCGCCAGCTCGTGCTCGACGCCCGGGCGCAACGCCGTCGCGGCCCCGGCACCCGGGTCGCCCGCCAGCGGCGGCGCGACGGCGAGGGCGTCCAGGCGCGCCGTGAGGTCCCGGCAGCGGGGCGACGCGAGCGCCTCCGCCACTCCCTCCCGTGCGTCGTCGTGCGCGGCCCGCAGCGCGCCGTCGAGCGCCACGATCCCCCCGCGCACCCGGGGGGCCGCCTCGACGAGGTCGGCGGCGAGGGTCGCGAGCCCCGCGCGCCGCACCTCGGCGTCGCGCGCCGCCCCGAGCGTGCGCACCCACCACGTCAGCGCGTCGAGCGTGCCGTCCTCCGGGTCCAGGAACGGCCAGAACGCGCGGAGGGTACCCCGCAGCCGCCGGACCGCCACGCGCGCGTCGTGCACCGCCTCGGGCGCGCCGGGGCCCGAGGCCGCGACGCGCACGTCGTCGTGACCGCGCAGGATCGCCTCCGCCTGGGAACGGATCGCGTCGGTGAGCACCTCGCCGGCCGTGCGGGCCATGCTCGATCGTCGCCCCGCCGGCGGGCGCCCGCCCGCGGCGAAGGCTGGACGCGGGTGGGCGGCGGGGTGCTCAGGCGCGGGCGGCCGTGAGCGCGAGCGTGAACCCCCGCTGCACGAAGCTGCCCCCGGCGTCGTCGATCGCCGCCCCGAGCCCGTCCAGGACGGCGCGCAGCTGCTCGGCCGGCAGGCGGGTCGCGAGGCCGGTCGTGGGCACCCAGTCGAGCCACTCGTCGCGCGTGTAGGTGCGCTCCCAGTCGAAGCGGTGCTCCCGGGGCTCGGCGAACCGGCCGCCGGCGCGCACCCCGTCGGCGGCCCGGGCGACCATCGGCGCGTAGCCGTCGATCGACGTCCTCGTCCCCGCCGTCGCCATCGGCGACCCCGGCAGCACCCGCGCGTAGACGGCCGCGAACGCCGCGGCGAGGTCCGGCGGCGGGTCGCCCGCGTTCCAGAACACGCTGAGCTCCCCGCCGGGGCGCAGGACGTCGGCGGCGCGCGCCGCCCCCGCGTCGGGGTCCACCCAGTGCCACGTCTGGCCGGCGGTCACGGCGTCGAACGAGCGCCCCGCCGGGTCCCACTCCTCGAACCGGGCGACCTCGACCTCGGTGCCGTCGCGCCGCGCGACCTCCGCCATCCGGTCGTCGACGTCCACCCCGAGCACGTCGCACCCGGCGGCCCGCAGCTGCCGCGCGACGATCCCCGTGCCCACCCCGACGTCGAGCACGCGCGGCGCCCGCCCCGCCGCCGCGACCCGGCCCGCCGCCGCGGCGACGGCCGCGATCAGCGCGTCCGGGTACCGCGGCCGGGCGCGGTCGTAGCCCTCCGCGTCGACGCCGAACGACGAGGCGACCTGGTGGAGCTCCGCCGGGTCCGGGACACCGGGCGCTGTGCTGGTCATCCCGTCAGCCAAGACCCGACCGTCGCGCCGCGCAACGGTGTTCGCGGCCGGCGGACCCGGGCGGCCGCTCGATGCTCGCCGGGGTCAGCCGGGGAGGTCGGCCTTGGCGGCGAGCACGCGGCGCGCGGACGCGTCGACCTTCTTCGCGAACGCAGGGTCCTTGCGGGCCTTCGCCACGAGGGCGTCCGCCATGGCGGGCGCGACGGACGGGTCGGCCGACGCGAGCACCAGGTCCACGCCCGCGTCGACGGCCTCGACGGCGCGCCGGCCGGGCGACCAGCCCTGCACCTGCACGGCGGCGGAGAGGTCGTCGGTCATGACGACGCCGTCGAACCCGAGCTCGCCGCGCAGGAGGTCGCCGACGACGACGGGGGAGAAGGCGGCGGGGGCGTCGGGGTCGATCTCGTCGTAGACGGCGGTGGACATCATCACGAACCGTGCTCCGGCGTCGATGCCCTGCGCGAAGACGTCGACGGACGGGTCGTCGCGGGTGGTGACGTCGTCGGTCACGTGGGCGGTGGTGTCCGTGTTGGACGTGACGCGGCCGAGCCCCGGGAAGTGCTTGATCACGGGCTCGACGCCGGCCGCGCGCTGCCCCGCGGCGAACGCGTCCGCGGAGCGCACCACGCTCTTCGGCGTGTACCCGTAGTTGCGGTGGAAGTAGCCGATGGGCGGGTTGTCCGCGGCGTCGGCCTCGTCGACCAGGTCCATCACGGGCGCGAGGTTGAGGTTCACGCCGGCGTCGGAGAGCTCGTCGCCCCACCCCCGCGCGCGCTCCCGGAGCGTGGCGGGCTTCCACGTGGCCTGCTCCGTGGCCTCCGGCATGTCGGAGAAGCCCGGGCCGCGCAGCACCTGGACCTTGCCGCCCTCCTGGTCGGTCGCCACGAGCAGGGGGGTGCCGTGCGTGGAGCGGGCCGAGACCAGCGCGGTGTACCGGTCCACGAGGTCGCGCGTGGCCTCGACGCCCGCGGTGCTGCGGCCGTGCAGGAAGACGTTGCCCACGTGGTCGTCGCGGATCGCGTCGGCGCTCACGGCGGCCGGGTCGCTCAGCGACACGCCCACCATGACCAGCTGGCCCACCTTCTGCCGCAGCGTCCAGCCGGCGAGCACGTCGTCCGGCCTCTCGGTGGCCTCGCCGGTGGGCTCGGGGCTGCCCGAAGCCGTCGGGGTGGGGCTCGTCGTCGCGGTGGGCGTCGGGGAGGGGGTGGGCGACGGCGGGGCGCTGGTCGCGGGCGGCGCCGACGACGTCCCGGGCGCCGGCGACGGCTCGCCCGCCGGGCCCGAGCAGGCGGCGAGGAGGGCTCCGGCGGCGAGGAGCGCGGCGAGGCGGGCGGCCCCGCGGCGGGGGGTCACGCCCGTCGGGCAGGGGCACCGTCGCGATGGGCGAGGGTGGCCAGCGCGTCCTGCCAGTGCGCCTGCGAGCTGCTCGCGTGCTGGGCCGTGTCGATGTTCTCCTGTCGCACGGACACGACGGTACCCGTCTCGTCCGCTTCGAGAAGAATGCGGATCTCGTGGTAGTTGTCCGGGACGTCCGCGAGCTCCGCCAGCGGCGAGAAGTGGGTGAAGTGCAGCAGCCGGGGGCGCTCGACGGCGATCACCACGCCCTTGTCGGCGAACTGGCGGCCGAAGAAGTGCCCCTCGAAGGTCACCGGGCTGCCGGGCTGGAAGTCCGTCTCGATGTTCGCGCCCAGCATCCACCGCGCGCCCGGGTGCATGAGCTCGGCCCACACCCGCTCGGGCGGCTGGGTCACGTGGATCGACGCCTCCGCGACGTGCGGGTAGCGGTGCGGGGACGCGCTGCTGGGGCTGGTCATGGGGGGTTTCCTTCCGCCGGCTCCGGTAGGTCTCGACCCTATCCCCGGGGCTGGGCGGGTGCCCCGTCGCGGGCGAGCTCGCGCACCAGGCCGAGCACGTCGTCGACCGACTGCGCCGGGTCGGTCACGGGCGCCTGCACGTGCCGCACGACGCCGGCCGGGTCCACGAGGAGGGTGACCCGCTTGAGCCGGTCCGCGCCGCCCGCCCGGAACAGGGGCAGCCGCAGCGCGGAGGCGGCGAGGCCGTCCTGGTCGGACGCGAGCAGGTAGGGCAGGTCCGCGTGCGCGGCGAACGCCGCCTGCTGCTCGGGGTGCTGGGTGCTCACGCCGAGCACCCGCGCGCCCGCGGCGTCGAGGTCGGCGTGCCGGCGTCCGTAGGTGACGCACTCGAGCGTGCAGCCGCTGGTGCCGGGCACGTCGCCCCAGTGGGGCGGGTACCCGTGGGTGCCGGGGGCGTAGG
Source organism: Isoptericola sp. NPDC057559 (assembly GCF_042801555.1). Classification (NCBI taxonomy): domain Bacteria; kingdom Bacillati; phylum Actinomycetota; class Actinomycetes; order Micrococcales; family Promicromonosporaceae; genus Isoptericola; species Isoptericola sp. NPDC057559. Next base: position 63,132 of record NZ_JBHVFQ010000014.1, on the reverse strand, counting down.
CGCCGGGGAAGAAGAACAGCGCGGTCCAGCGGTCCGGGTCGACGAGGTGCACGGTGGAGCCGTCGTGGGCGGTGAGCGCGACGTCGGGCACCCGCGTGCCCTCCAGCGCGCGTGCGCGGGCGAGGTCGCCGTCGCCGAGGTCGCCGCTCAGCGTGCCGTCCCCCATGACGAACCGCGTGCCCCACTCCTGCAGGGCGAGCAGCACGGGGAGCAGCCCCTCGCCGCGCGCCGTGAGCCGGTAGTCGTGGCGGGGCGGCCGGTCGGAGTAGGGCACCTTCTCGAGCACGCCGTGCTCCACGAGCGACCCGAGCCGCTCGCTGAGCGCCCGTCGAGACAGGCCGAGCTCGCGGTCGAAGCCCTCGAACCGGGTGATGCCGGCGGCGGCCTCGCGGACGATCAGCAGGCTCTGCCAGTCGCCGACGACGCCGAGGGACTGCGCGATGCCGCACGAGCTGTCGACAAGGTCCTCGCGGCGCATGGTGGTCATCCTCTCGCCGGGCCGGGGTGTGCGTCCATCCCGCGTCGTGGAGTAAGTTCCATTCTGGAACTTACCAACGACGGCGCCGCACCGCCTGTTCCCGGCGGCGTCGTCCCGCAGCGAGGAGGTGGCCCGTGGCCACGAGTGCACGGCCGTTCTGGACCTACTGGGCCGCGAGCACCACCAGCGGGGTCGGCACGGCGGTCACCGCCGTCGCGCTGCCGCTCACGGCGGTGACCGTGCTCGACGCCGGACCCGTGGAGACCGGCGTGCTGGCCGCGTCGTCGTACCTCGCCTGGGTGGTGCTCGGGCTGCCGGCCGGCGCGATCGTGCACCGGCTCCCGCTGCGCGCCACGCAGGTCGTGGCCGACCTGGTCCGGGCGGCGGCGGTCCTCGCGCTGCCGCTCGTCTGGTGGCTGGGCGAGCTCTCGCTGACCCACCTCGTCCTCGCGGCGCTCGCGGTCAACATCGCCGAGGTGTTCTTCTTCACCGCCAACACCACGTTCCTGCCCACCGTGGTGCCGCAGCACGAGCTGACCAGCCGCAACAGCCTCGTCTCCGGCACGCAGGCGGCCACGCAGCTCGGCGGCCCGTCGGTCGCCGGCCTCCTCGTGCAGGCCGTCGGGGCGGTGCCCGCGCTGCTGGTCGACGTCGCCTCGTACGTCGCGTCCGCGCTGCTGCTGCGGCGCCTGCCCGAGCGGCGCGAGCCCGCCCCGGGCGACGGCGAGACGCGCCCCGGCATGGGCCGGATGATCGCCGAGGGCTGGCGGTTCGTCGTGCGGCACCCCGTCATGGCGCCGGCCACCTGGTGGGCCTGCGCGGTGAACCTCGTGTGCGGCGTCCAGGCCGGCCTGTTCGCCCTCTACCTGGTGCGCGACCTCGACGCCCCGCCCGCGATGGTCGGCGTGCTGCTCGCCGCCGACGGCGTCGGCTCGCTCCTCGCCGCGGCCGCCACGCCGTGGCTCGTGCGCCGGTTCGGGTCGGCTCGCGTGCTGCTGGTCGACGGGCTGTTCGGGTTCGCCGGTGCCCTGCTGATCCCGCTCGGGGCCGGCACCCTCGGCTGGCTGTGCTTCGCCCTCGGGACGCTCGTGTTCGGCGCGTCCGTGGTGCCGGGCAGCGTCGTGACGCGCACCTACCGCCAGGTGGCCAGCCCGCCCGCGCTGCTGTCCCGCGTGATGGCGACCGTCCGGTTCGTGTCCTGGAGCATGATCCCGCTCGGCTCGCTGGCGGCCGGCGTGCTCGCCGCGCACGTGGGCAGCCGGGCCGTGCTGCTCGGCTCGGCGTTCGTCCTGCTGCTGGGCCCGCTCATCGTGGGCCTCAGCCCGGTGCGCCGGCTGCGCGACCTCGAGGACTTCGAGACGCCGGCGGAGCTGGTGCCGGCCTGAGGCCGACCGATCTCAGGCCAGGGCGTCGGCCGCCGCGGCGACGAACGCGTCGACCGTCTCCGGCGTGGTGTCCCACGCGCACATGAGCCGCACCTCGACGCGGCCGGGCGTCTCGCCGCCGGCCCAGTCGTAGAAGCGGGCGACGGCGCGCAGCCGGTCGGCGGCGTCGCGGGGGAGCGTCGCGAAGACGGCGTTCGCCTCCGTGGGCCGTGTGACGCGCACGCCGTCGTCGTCCGAGCCGGGCAGGGCCTCGAGCCCCGCCCGCAGCCGGTCCGCCATCGCGTTGGCCTGCGCGGCGTTGCGGTGCCACAGCGGCTCCGTGTCGCCAGCCGTGTCGCCCGCCTCGCCGAGCAGGGCGAGGAGCTGCGCGGAGACGAACCGCGTCTTGGACGCGAGCTGCATCGTCGCCTTGCGCAGGAACGGCACCGCGGCCGACGCCGCCTCCCGGGCGCGGGCGGACGCGGCGTCCGGTGCGTCGTCGGGCCCGAGGACGAGGACGGCCTCGCCGAGCATGCCGCCGTTCTTCGCGGCCCCCAGGGACACGACGTCCACCCCGGCGTCGGTGGTCAGGGCGCGCAGCGAGCAGCCGAGCGCCGCCGCCGCGTTCGCCAGGCGGGAGCCGTCCACGTGCACGGCCATCCCCAGGTCGTGCGCGACGTGGGTCAGCGCGCGCAGGTCGTCGAGCGCGTACACGGTGCCGAGCTCGGTGGACTGCGTCAGGGAGAGCACGGCGGGGTGGGCGCGGTGCACGTCGTCGCGCTGCCCGGCCCACCGGGCCACGTCGTCGGGCGTGATCCGGCCGTCCACGGACGGGCAGGCGAGCAGCTTGAGGCCGCCCACCCGCTCGGGCGCGCCGTTCTCGTCGGTGTTGACGTGCGCGACGTCGGAGACGACGACGCCGCCCCAGCGCGGCGACAGCGCGGTGAGCGAGACGACGTTGGCCCCCGTGCCGTTGAGGACCGGGAAGGCGAGCGCTCCCGCGCCGAACACCTCGCGCACGCGGGCGTCGAGGCGCGCCGTCCAGGGGTCGTCGCCGTACGCGACGGCGTACCCGTCGTTGGCGGCCGCGACCGCGGCGAGCACCTCCGGGTGCGCGGGCGCGTAGTTGTCGGAGGCGAACGGCGGCAGGGTGCGGGGGGCGGTCACGCGCCCCAGGGTACGGCCGTCACCGGGGAGGTCCCCCGGTGCCGTCGGCGGGGGCGCCGGGCAGCTCTCCCGTCGACTCGCGCCACACGATGCGGTGGATCGGCGAGCCGGGACCCGGCCGGGGCTCGCCGCGCATCGTGGCGACCAGCGTGCGCATCGCGGCCCGGCCCGCCTCGGGGAAGTCCACGTCGACCGTGGTGAGGGAGGGCATCATCAGCGCCCCCATCTCGAAGTTGTCCCAGCCGGTGACGACGAGGTCCTCCGGCACCGACCAGCCGCGCTCGGCGGCGCCGCGCACCACGCCCGCGGCGAGGTAGTCGTTCGCGGCGATCACGGCCAGGGGCGCCGCGTCGGCGGGGATCTCGGCGACCGCGCGGCGCGCGTCGTCGCCGGACCACGATCCACCGACGACGCCGACGGACACGACGTCGCCCGTGGCGGGGTCCGCGGCCGCGCGCGCGACCGCCGCCAGGTAGACGTCGCGCCGGGCCCGCGCGGAGGCGAACTGGTCGGGGCCGCCGACGTGCACGAAGCGGCGGTACCCCGCGGCGACGAGCGTCCCGACGAACACCTCCACGGTGCTGGCGTCGGCCAGGTCGCCGAGGCTGCGCATCTCCTCGTCGAACGTCGCCTCGGCGACGACCGGGGTGCCGCCGTCGTCGGCCGCGCCAAGGGCCGGGTCGGTCAGCACCTCGGGCAGCACGGGCACCAGGGTGAGGACGCCCTCGTACTGGCCGCTCGCGGCGAGCTCGCGCACGCGGGCGGTCCGCTGCTCGACCGTGCCGTCGACGGTGTGCGTCTCCATGACGTACCCCGCGGCCTCGGCCACCTCGCCGGCCCCGGCGAGCAGCCGGAGCTGGTGGTCGAGCGTGGCCCCCGTGACCACGGCGAGCCGCCCGGACCGCCGCGTGCGCATGGACCGCGCGGCGAGGTTGGGGCGGTAGCCGATGGACCGGGCCACCTCCAGCACGTGCTCGCGGGTGGCCGCCGAGATCGTGCCGCGCCCGGTGAGGGCGTAGGACACGGCCGCCTGCGACACCCCGGCGAGGCGCGCGACGTCGCGGCTGGTGGGCGGGCGGGACATCGCCACAGTATGACCTCCCTCGTCCCTCGCCTTGACAGGGCTGCGGCCCGCAGCCAGGCTGTTCACCGCATGATACGTATCATGCCTGACCGCCAGCTCGTTCCATCGGAGGAACCATGCTCACCATCGGGATCGTCGGCACCGGCGGCATCGCCCGCGCCCACGTCGCCGGTTATCAGCGCTTCGGCGACGAGTGCGAGATCGTCGCGCTGTGCGACCCGGCGCCCGGCCGGGCCGAGGCCATGCGCGCGGAGCTCGGGCTCGAGGGCGCCCGCGTCTACGAGGACACCGCCGAGATGCTCGCCGCGGAACAGCGGATCGGACGCCTCGACCTCGTCAGCGTCGCGACGCCGCCCTCCACGCACGCCGCGCTGTCCGTCGCCGCCCTCGAGGCCGGCGTCGACGTGCTCGTCGAGAAGCCGATGGCGCCGTCGCTCGAGGAGTGCGACGCCATGATCGCCGCGGCCGAGAAGCACGGCCGGCTGCTGTCCGTCGTCGCCCAGAACCGCTTCCGCGACGACATCGCCACCCTCAAGGAGGTGCTCGACTCCGGCCTCGCCGGGCCCGTCACGCACGCCCAGGTCAGCTCGGCCTGGTGGCGCGGCACCGAGTACTACGACCTGTGGTGGCGCGGCACGTGGGAGAGCGAGGGCGGTGGCTGCACCCTCAACCACGCCATCCACCACCTCGACATGACCCTGTGGATGCTGGGCTCGCCGAAGGCCGTCACGTCCGTCCTCACCAACGCGGCGCACGAGAACGCCGAGGTCGAGGACCTGTCGGTCAGCGTGCTGCAGTACGACCGGGCGCTCGCCGAGGTGACCGCCTCCGTGGTGAGCCACGGCGAGGAGCAGGCCATCGTCGTGCAGGGCCGCGACGCGCGCGTCTCGCAGCCGTGGAAGGTCGTGGCGGAGACCGCGAACCCCGCCGGCTTCCCGACCAAGGAGGGGGACGCCGAGCGCGTCGCCGCGATCGAGGCGGTGGCCGCGGCGCACCGCCCGCTGGAGCACACGGGCCACGCCGGGCAGATCGGCGACATGCTCGCCGCGGTGCGCGAGCGCCGTCGCCCCGCCGTCACCGGCGAGGACGGCCGGCGCGCCATCGAGCTGGTCACCGGGATCTACGAGGCGGGCGTCGAGCGCCGCACCGTGGACCTGCCGCTGAGCGCCGACGACCCGTACTACCGCACCGGCACGCTCGTCGAGCGCGCCCCGCACTTCTTCTCCAAGACCGCGTCCGTGGGCGAGCTGCCCGGCAAGATCATCGTGGGGGCCAAGGCATGAGCGCGAACCCGACCGGCGGCGCCAGCGGCGCCGCGTACGCGCCGGAGCCGGTGCCGGCTCCCGTGGTGGAGCCGGGCGAGTTCGTCTTCGCCGCGACGAGCCTCGACCACGGCCACGTGTACGGCATGTGCGAGGGCCTCGCGGGCGCCGGCGGCACGCTCAAGTGGGTCTACGACCCCGACCCGGCCAAGGTCGAGACGATGCGCAGGAAGTTCCCGGACGTCCGGGTCGCGCGCAGCGAGGCCGAGATCCTGGACGACGCCGAGGTGCGCCTCGTCGCGGGCGCCGCGGTCACCTCCGAGCGCGCGCCGCTGGGCCTGCGGGTCATCGAGGCCGGCAAGGACTACTTCACCGACAAGGCGCCGCTGACGACGCTCGAGCAGCTCGCCGCCGCCCGCGAGGCGACGGCGCGCACGGGCCAGAAGTACGCCGTCTACTACTCCGAGCGGATCCACGTCGAGGCCGCCGTGCTCGCCGAGCAGCTCGTGGACCGCGGGGCGATCGGCCGGGTGCTGCAGGTCATCGGCCTGGGCCCGCACCGGCTCGGCACCGGCCGCCCCGACTGGTTCTTCGAGAAGGACAGGTACGGCGGCATCCTGTGCGACATCGGGAGCCACAACTTCGACCAGATGCTGCACTACGCGGGGGCGAAGGACGCGGAGATCAGCCACGCGGCGATCGCCAACTACCACCACCCGGACCACCCGGAGCTGGACGACTTCGGCGAGGCCGGCATCGTCATGGACAACGGCGCCACCGGCTACGTGCGCGTCGACTGGTTCACGCCGGACGGGCTGAGCACGTGGGGCGACGGCCGCACGATCATCCTCGGCACCGACGGGTACATCGAGCTGCGCAAGTACGTCAACGTCGGCACCGGCGAGGGCGGCGGGCACGTGTTCCTCGTCGACGGGAAGGGCGAGCACCACCTGGTCGCGAACGGCCAGGTCGGCTTCCCCTACTTCGGGCGGCTCATCCTCGACTGCCTCGAGCGCACCGAGAACGCGATGACGCAGGAGCACGCGTTCAAGGCCGCCGAGCTCAGCGTCCTCGCGCAGCAGCAGGCGCGGGTGCTCACGCCCTGACCCGACGAGCCCGACCCTGCCCCACGTCGTGGGGCAGGGTCGGAGGGCGTCGCCCGTCAGTGGCCGTGCCCGTACGACCTGGGCAGGTCGATCCGCACCAGGTGGCCGTCCGGCGGCGCGTCGTCCGCGGGCAGCGCGTTCGTGGTGGCCAGGAGGTCGCCGTGGTCCCACTCGAGCCCGGCGGGCAGCGGCGTCTCGACCACGGTGCGGTTCCCGTGGTGCGTCACCCGCGTGATCCTGCCGCCGAACAGCTCGGCGACGTACACGTCACCCCGCGACGAGACCGCGACGTTGGTGGCGCCGGCGAAGCCCTTCGCCGCCCGGTGCACCGAGCCCCAGCGCGGGTCCACCGTGTAGACGGCGCCCCGGGCCCCGAGGCTCGCGTCCTCCGGCCCGCCCGGCAGGGTGGTCACGTAGAGCTTGCCGTGCGGCCCCACCTCGACGTCCGTGGGGACGGGCTCGAACCAGTAGGTCAGGCCGACGGCGCACTCCGGGATCCCGTTCGCGGCGGCGGCCTCGGCCGTCACCACCGCGGGCTGGGCCGGCAGCACCGCGACGGTGCGTACCCGGCCGCGCTCGCTCACCGACACGATCGCGTTCATGCCGGCGTCGGCCACGTAGGTGGTGCCGTGCTTGGTCGTGGTGCCGTACGGGTGCGAGTCCTCGAGGCCCTTGTACCTCCCGGGCATGTCCGCCGGGAACTGGTCCAGGCACGACTTCGGGGCGTGGCGCAGGCCGTAGGTCACGTGCCCGTCCGGGTTGTGGGCGTTCTCGAAGGCCCGCAGGTCCGCGACCTGCCGGGCCTGACCGACCGGGTCGCCCTTCCGGTCCACGCGCAGCTTCCAGAGGCTGGAGCCGATGGGCTCCTGCGGGCCGCTGAGCACCGTCTGGGTGAAGGTGACCGTGCGGCCCTTGAACGACACGCCACCGACCTCGTTGCCGCCGGAGGAGTAGATCACGTCGGTGGAGCCGTCCCGGGCGACGTTCGTGAGCAGCCCGGCGAAGTTCTGGGTGACGAAGGTGTGGCCCCGGGGGCCTGCGGCGAGCGTCAGCGGGGAGACCAGGCCGGAGGCGATGGTCGTGACGGTCGGCGGGCGGGGCGTGGGCTTGCCGTGCGCGACGGCGGGGGTGGCGGCGAGCAGCAGCGCCGACGTTGCTGCGGCCACCACGGTGAGGGCGCGTCTCATGGGTGCTCCAAGGTGCTGCCCGGCTCTCGACCCGTCGCGCGAGGCGCGGCGGCGGGCCGGGCTCGGTTGACTGGCGGGCCGGCGGGTCGAGGCCGTCGGCGGTGGCGCGCGCCGCACGTGCGACGGGTGCGAGGGACCGGCTCCGGGCCGGTCGGGTTCCCTGCGCTCGGCGGGCACGTCATGCTCCACGGCGAGCACAGCACTCCCCACCCTGCACCCGACCCGCGGGCGGTCGCCACACGCGGGCCGCGGTGCAGCGGGTGAGAAATCCGTATGGATGCCCAGGTCAGCGGCCTGCGACGGTCGTCGCGGGCGACGGTCAGCGGGTCGCGACGTCCACCCAGACGAGCCGGTGGTCGCTCGACGGGAACGGGTACACGCCCGTCAGCCGCGACAACGGGTCGGCCTGAGTGGGCCAGAACACCCCGGCGCCGCGTACCTTCAGGCCCTTCGACGGCAGCACGTAGTCGGCCCTCAGGTTGCCGGGTGCGGCGTCGGAGAAGTCCGCGGTGTCGAGGGCCGGGTCGCCCCAGTGGGTCGCGTTGGCGCCGCCCTGCAGGGTCGCCGCCTCGATCGCGCCGGCCGACGTCGGCCGCGGGTCCGTGATGCGCGGGTTGTCCAGCAGCTGGTCGATCGCCGTGTTCACGGAGTCGCCGTCGAGCGGGTCGGCGTTCTGGTCGCCGACGACGACGAACCGCTCGCCCGGCTTCAGGCCGCCGCGCCCGCCCTCGTCGTCGTAGATGTAGCGGGACGCGACGCCGGGCGTCACGTAGTCGGCCCAGAAGCGGATCTCGTCGTGGTTGCGGCGGCCGTTGCGGTCCTCCGGGCCGTCGAACGTGGGCGGCGTCGGGTGCGCGGCGAGCACGTGCACCGTCCGCTTCCCCACGCGCACCGGCACGTCCCAGTGCGACTTGCTCGAGAGCCGCACGACGTCCAGCTCGGCGGGGGAGTACCAGTCGTCCGGCTCCGCCGTCGCCGGGTCGTCGGGCAGCAGCGCGCCCGGCATGTCCTTCCACAGGAACTGCTGGAACGTGCGCACGTTCCTCGTGTCGATCGGGTACTTCGACAGCACGACCATGCCGTACTGGCCCTCGAACTCCCCGAAGCCGAACGCGTCGTTGCCGCCGCCCACGGTGCCGTCGTTGTCGAGGTCGAAGCCGCTCGGGACCCCGGTGTTCGACGGCGCGGTGTACGCGTAGCGGTAGCGGACCGGGTCGGCACCGCCCTGCGGCACCTCCAGGTAGTTCTCGCGGAACAGGTCCACGCCGGCGTGCGCGGCGTCGTAGTCGAACTCGTTGAGCAGCACCACGTCCGGGTCCGCGCGCTGGACGACCTCCGCGACCGTGCGCGCCTGCGCGTCGTCGCCCGTGGACAGGTCGGCCTGCAGCTCGCCCTCCGTCGCGCGGTTCAGCGACAGGTTGTAGGTGGCGACGCGCAGCGGGGTGCTCCCGCTCCCGCCGCCGTGACCGTGGCCGTGGCCGGTGCCGCCGGCGCTCGCCGCCAGCGGCGTGACGGCGAGGCCCGCACCGAGGGCGAGCGCGGCCGCGGCGGTCACGGTGCTGCGAGCGGCGGTGCGACGGGTGGCGGCGCGGGCTTCGGGGGCGCGACGGCGGGAGGTCATGGAGGCCACGGTAGGGAGCGGGGCGGCCCGGGGGAAGGGCGCCACGGCGACCTGTGGATGAACGCCAGGTTCGCGGGAGACGGGCCGGGTCCGGACGGGCCCGGTGCCGCCGCGTCTAGGGTCGGTCGCATGGGAGTCCTCTCCGCCCGCGGGCCCGCGATCGTGCTCGAGACCGACCGCCTGCGGCTGCGCCCCTGGCGGGTCGAGGACGCGCCGGTCCAGCGGGAGCTGTGGGCGGAGCGCGACCCTCGCGTCCCCGAGCACCGTCGGATCGACGCCGCCGGACGGCCCACCCTCGAGGACGTCGAGGCCTGGGTCCGCGACGGCGCCCGGCCGCCGGCGCGCGGGCTGCTGGCCGTGGAGGTCGCGGCCACCGGCGAGGTCGTCGGGTACTGCGGCCTGATCGACGGCGCCGCCGGCACCGGGGACGAGCCGGAGCTGGCGTTCGAGCTGCTGCGCCGGACGTGGGGCCGCGGGTACGCGACCGAGGCGGCCCGTGCCGTCCTCGGCTGGGCGCGGGAGTCGGGCTGCGCCCGGGTGTGGGCCACCGTGCGCGACTGGAACACCGCCTCGCGCCGGGTGCTGGCCAAGGTGGGCTTCGTGGCGAGCGGCCGCGTGGAGGCGGACGCCGTGCACGGCGACTCGCTGCACCTCGTGACCGACCTGACGGCGGGACCGGCCGGGACGGTCTGACGCTGCCGGTGTCGGGGGCGGGGAGCAGGGTGGGGGCATGACGCACACCTACCCGCACGGTGTCCCGAGCTGGATCGACCTGGAGGTGGCCGACGTCGACGCCGCGCTCGCGTTCTACGGCGCGCTGTTCGGCTGGTCGTTCACCGAGAAGCTGCCGCCCGGCGCGCCGGGCCGCTACGTCGTCGCGTCGCTCGACGGCACGGACGCCACCGCCGTCGCGGCGTTCGCGACGCCGGACCCGGGGGCGCCCGCCGAGGGCGCCGTGGCGTGGAACACCTATCTCGCGGTGGACGACGCGGCCGCCGCCGCGGCGCGGGTCGCGGAGCTCGGCGGGCAGGTCGTGACGCCGCCCGAGCCCGTGGGCCCGCCGGGGTCGGTGGCCGGCACGATGGTCCGCTTCCGCGACCCGCAGGGCGCGCCCGGACGGCTCTGGCAGGCGGGCACCCGGCCGGGGGCCCAGGTGGTCAACGCGCCGGGCACCTGGAACTTCAGCAACCTGCGCACGCCCGACGGCGGGGCGGCGCTCGCGTTCTACGGACCGCTGCTCGGCTGGGCGGTCGACCCGGAGCTCGCGATCGGCATGGCGCGCGTGCCCGGGTACGGCGACCACCTCGCCGCGACGTCCGACCCCGACATCCACGACCGGCAGGCGGGATTCGCCCCGCCGGGCTTCGCCGACGCCGTCGCCGGGATCGAGCCCACCGACGGGCCCGCGCACTGGTCGATCGTGTTCGCCGTCGCCGACCGGGACGCGGCCGCCGAGGCCGCGCGGCGCGCCGGGGGCACCGTGGTCTCCACGGACGACAACGCGTGGGTCCGCGCCGTCACCGTCCGCGACCCCTTCGGCGCCGAGCTGGTGCTCTCCCAGTTCGCACCCCAGGGCGCCTGACCAAGGGGGCGACCTCAGGGGCGGCGCGCCTGCACCCACATCACCGGCGTGTCCATGAACGTGGCGCGGTCCACCTCGCGCGCGTCGGCGAGTCCTGCGTCGGTCAGCAGCCGCTGGATGCCGCCGTCGGCGTTGTCCTCCCGGTGCTGGTTCACGCCGATCTCGTGGTGCCGGTGGCCGCCGTGCCCGCGGTCGCGCGCGTCGTCGTGGCCGGAGCCGTGCCCGTGCCCGCCGCCGTGCCCGCCGCCGTGCCCGCCGCTGTGGTCGTGTCCCGGGGCGTCGAGGTCGGCGATCGTGACGAGCCCGCCGGGGCGCAGCACGCGCCCGAGCTCGGCGGCGAACCGCCGCTTCTCGTCGAGCGGCACGTGGTGCAGGGCGAGCGAGGAGACGACGTGGTCGACGCTCGCGTCCGCGGCGGGCAGCCGGTCCGCGAAGCCGCGCACGAGCGTGAGGGAGCCGCGCCGCCCGACCCGTCGTCGCCGCGCCTTGCGGGCCGCGCGGCGCAGCGCCGCGCCGTCCGGGTCGACGCCGGTCACCGCCGCGTCCGGCACGTCCCGCAGCACCGTGAGCGTCAGGTTCCCGGTGCCGCAGCCGACGTCGAGCACGTGCTGCCCGGGGGCGATCCCGGTCAGCTCGACCGTGCGGCGGTGCAGGCGCCCGGCGCGGCGCCACCAGCTCTGCACGTCGTACCAGGGCATCTTCCACGCGCTGCTCATGCCGGGCAGGTACGCCCGGTCCGTCTCGTCCGGCCGCACGTCGTCGAACAGCCGCACGCCGGTGCGAGCGCCTCGTGCCGAGCTCTCCATCCCCGGCACGCTACCGTGCGCGCGCCGGGCGCCCGATACGGTCGGGGCATGTCCCGCACCCCGCACCTGCTCGCCGCCGGGCTGGCGGCGACCCTGACCGCCGCCGGTGCGTTGCACCTCGCCCGCCCCCGGGTCTTCGAGGGGCTGATCCCGACTGCCCTCGGCTCGCCGCGCGCCTGGGTGTACGGCAGCGGCGTGGCCGAGCTCGCGTGCGCCGCGGCGGTCGCGGTGCCCGCCACCCGGCGGGCGGGCGGGCTCGCGACGGCCGCCCTGTTCGTGGCGGTGTTCCCCGGGAACGTGAAGATGGCGCTCGACTCCCGTTCCGGCGCCCGTGCGTGGGCGCGCCGCCCCGCGGTCGCCTGGGGGCGCCTGCCGCTGCAGGTCCCGCTCGTCGCCTGGGCCTGGCAGGTCTCCCGAGGCGTGTGACACCACGTCGCGCAACTCGTGACACCAAACCTCTTGCGGTGACACCACGGTGGTGTCATAGTGGAGCCATGGACCTCACGAGATACGTCGACGAGCTGCAGCGGCAGCTCGGGACCGCAGCCGCCGCGGGCGGCGACGAGGCGAGGGAGCTCGCCGGTCGCCTGACCGCTCCGCTCGACGCCGCCGCTCGCCTGGTGCTCCTCGAGGCCCTCTCGAACGCGGCGGGCGAGATCTCCGCGGAGCTCGCCCCGGGGTCGGTCGACATCCGCCTCCGTGGCGGGTCGCCCGAGTTCGTCGTCACCGTCCCCCGGGTCTCGGCCGAGGCTTCGGCCCCGGAGCCCGGCGCGGACGCGGCGCCGGCCGCGCCCGCCCCGGAGCCGGAGGGCGGCGCCACCACCCGCACCACGCTCCGCCTGCCCGACCACCTCAAGTCCCAGGTCGAGGTCGCCGCCGCCCGCGACGGCATCTCCGTCAACACGTGGCTCGTCCGCGCGGTCGCCGTCGCGCTCGAGCAGTCCACCGGACGCCCGGCCGCGCAGGCCCGTCCGCAGCAGCGCGGCTCCGGCCGCGTCACCGGCTGGGTGCGCTGATCCCCTCGCGACACCACGCCGCTCCGCCGTCCCACCCTCCCTGACACCACGCCGACACCATCGTTGGAGCCCCGTCATGCCCACTTTCCCCGCCACCCAGCCCGTCCCCGTCGTCGTCGACGTGCCCTTCGCCAACGTGCACGTCGTCGCCGGGGAGCGTGACGACGTCGTCGTCACCGTGCTGCCCACCAACACCAAGTCCGGCAGCGTGCGCGCCGCAGAGGCCGTGCGGGTCGACCGGGACGGCGACGCCGTCTCGATCACCTACCCCGGCTCGTGGAAGCAGTACGTGCTCCCGTTCGCGTCCGGCACCGCCGACATCACCGTCGAGCTCCCCGAGGGCTCGTCGCTGAGCGGCAAGGCCGGGTCGCTGTACGCCGAGGGCGCGCTCGGCGCCGTCGACATGACCCTGTCGGCCGGCAACGCCCGCGTGGACGACGTCGAGCGGCTCGACCTCAAGGTCTCCGCCGGTACGGCGACCGCCGGCCGCGTCACCGGGAGCCTGGACGTCAAGGTCTCCGCCGGGTCCGTCTTCCTCGACGAGGTCTCCGGGGACGGCGCGATCCGGGCGAGCAACGGCACCACCACGGTCGGCTCCGTCACCGGCACCCTCGAGGTGCACGGGGCGCACGGCGACATCGCGGTGAGCCGCGTCCGCGGCACCCTGACCGCCAAGTCCGCCCACGCCAGCATCCGGGTCAACGACCTCGAGTCCGGCGCCGTCACCCTCACGTCCTCCTTCGGGTCGATCGAGGTGGGGGTGCCCGAGGGCACCGCCGCGTACCTCGACGTCTCCTCCGAGAACGGCTCCGTCCGCAACCTGCTGACCCCCACCGAGGGGCCGGTCGAGGACGAGAACACCGCAGAGATCCACGCCAGCACCGGCTTCGGCGACGTCGTCGTCCGCCGGCCGTGAACGACACAGGAAACGGAGCACCGGACATGACCACGGAACAGACCACCGGCCAGACCCCCGCCGCCATCCGGGTGCGGGGCATCGAGAAGTCCTTCGGCGAGCTGCACGTGCTGCGCGGCGTCGAGCTCGACGTCGCGTCGGGCAGCATCTTCGCGCTGCTGGGCTCGAACGGCGCCGGCAAGACCACGCTGGTGCGCATCCTGTCGACGCTGCTCAAGGCCGACGCGGGCACCGCCGTCGTGCACGGGTTCGACGTCGCGGACAAGCCCGGCGACGTGCGCGAGTCGATCAGCCTCACCGGCCAGTTCGCCGCCGTCGACGAGGTCCTCACCGGACGCGAGAACCTCGTGCTCGTCGCCCGGCTGCGGCACCTGCCGAACCCCGGCGAGATCGCCGACGACCTGCTCGCGCGGTTCTCCCTCACGGAGGCCGGCGCGCGCCGGGCGGGGACGTACTCGGGCGGCATGCGTCGTCGCCTCGACATCGCGATGAGCCTCATCGGCCACCCGCCGATCGTCTTCCTCGACGAGCCCACGACCGGGCTGGACCCGCAGGCCCGCATCGACGTGTGGCAGACCGTGAAGGCGCTCGCGCAGGGCGGCACCACGGTGCTGCTCACCACGCAGTACCTCGACGAGGCCGAGCAGCTCGCGGACCGGATCGCGATCCTGCACGAGGGCACGATCATCCAGAACGGCACGCTCGCCGAGCTCAAGCAGCTCCTCCCCGCCGCCGAGGTCGAGTACGTCGAGAAGCAGCCGTCCCTCGAGGACGTCTTCCTCGCGCTCGTCGGCACCACCGCCACCACCGACCAGAGCAGCACCGGAAAGGAATCCTGATGACCGCCCACGTCCTCGGCGACACCCGCGTCCTCACGGGCCGCTCGCTGCGCCACATCCTCCGCAGCCCCGACACGATCATCACCACCGCGGTGACGCCGATCGCGCTGATGCTGCTGTTCGTCTACGTCTTCGGCGGCGCCATCAACACCGGCTCCGACGAGTCGTACATCAACTACATGCTGCCCGGCATCCTGCTCATCACGATCGCGTCGGGCGTCGCCTACACGTCCTACCGGCTGTTCCTCGACATGCAGGGCGGCATCGTGGACCGCTTCCAGTCCATGCCGATCGCGCGGTCGAGCGTGCTGTGGGCGCACGTGCTCACGTCGGTCGTGGCGAACGTGGTCTCCGTCGCGATCGTCGTCGCGGTCGCCCTGATCATGGGCTTCCGCACCGGGGCGTCGGTGGGGGCCTGGCTCGCCGTGGCCGGGATCCTCGTCCTGTTCACCCTCGCGCTGACCTGGCTGGCCGTCATCGCCGGCATCTCGGCCAAGACCGTGGACGGCGCGAGCGCCTTCAGCTACCCGCTGATCTTCCTGCCGTTCATCAGCTCGGCCTTCGTGCCCACCGAGACGATGCCGGCCCCGGTCGCCTGGTTCGCCGAGCACCAGCCGGTGACGTCGATCGTCGACACGATCCGGGCGCTGTTCGCCGAGCAGCCCGTCGGCACGGACATCTGGGTCGCGCTGGGCTGGCTCGTCGGGATCCTGCTGATCGCGTACGGCGTCGCCGTCTCGGTCTACCGGCGCCGGATCGGCTGACGCCTCGCGCACGGCAAGGGCCGCACCGGGATCCTCCCGGTGCGGCCCTCCGGCGTCTCCGGTCCGGGCGCCTCGGTCTAGGCGACCGGGACGTCGGCCGGTCGCGCGGGCTCGGCGACGTCGGCCCGTGCCCCGGCGGCCGCGGCCCGGGCGGCGAGCACGTCCCGGCGTCGCGGGTCACCGACGAACGACGGGTAGCGCATGATGCCCGGTCGGCGCGCCTCCCAGGTGAGGCCCTGGACGGTGCTCCGGCATACGAGCTCCTTGAGCCACGCGCCCGCCCGCGCGCCGAGCCGGCCGCCGAGGAAGACGCGGACGGGGACGTCGTCGCGCCGGGCGAACTGGAACAGCCCCGCGCCCCGCCCCAGGCTGAGGCACTGGCCGACGAAGCCGACCGTGACCGGCGCCGGCTCCGTGCCGGCGAGGCGGGCGAGCAGCGTGTCCCCGGCGCCTCCGCCGAGCTGGCCGGCGGCCTGGCAGCTCATCCGGAACGGCAGGTCCGACGGTGCGGCGGCGTCGCCCGCGGCCACGATGCGCTCGTCGTCCAGGCTGGTCAGCGTCTCGTCCGTGCGCAGGCGGCCGGCGTCGTCCGTGGTCAGCCCGCTGCGGGCCGCGAGGCCCGCCGCCCGGAACCCGACGGTCCAGACGGTGACGTCGCTCGGCACGTCGCGGCCGTCGGCGAGCTGCACGGCGTCGCGCGTCACCGCCGTGACCGTGGCGCGCGGGCCCTGGAGGATCGTGACGCCGAGCCGCACGAGCTGCTCCTCGACCGCGCGCCGGCCCCGCGGGTGCAGGTACGGCCCGAGCAGGTCGCCGCAGACCAGCGTCACCGCGCGGCCCTGCTCGGCCAGCTCCGACGCGGTCTCGATGCCGGACGGGCCCGCGCCGACCACCGTCACCCGGGCCGCGGGACCGGCGGCCGCGAGGGCCGGGACCAGCCGGTCGGCCTCCTCCAGGCTCGCCAGCGCGAACGCGTGCTCCGCCGCGCCGGGCACGGACGGCGCCGCGCTGCCGCTGCCCGCCGCGTACACCAGCCAGTCGTAGGCGAGCGTGCCGCCGTCGGCCAGCACCAGGCGGCGTGCGGGGGCGTCGATCCGGTCGACGGTGGCGACCTCCAGCCGCACCCCCTCCGCCAGCACGCTCGTGTAGTCCGCGACCGCGGCGTGCGTGCCCGCCGCCCGCTGGTGCAGCCGGATCCGCTCCACGAACTGGGGGCGGTCGTTGACCAGCGTCACCGTCACGTCGTCGCGCTTCGTCAGGCGGTTGGCCGCCGTCACGCCGGCGTACCCGCCGCCCACCACCACGATCTGGGTCCTGTGCGACATCTCGTCTCCTCGGTCGGTTGCTCGATGATCGTTGCTCACGGTGACGACGAGACGAGGGGCGGAGGTGTGACAGGGCGGCAGGCGGCGGTGCCGTACTGTGCGCGCGTGCCTACCGCCGCCCACCTCGCCGCACTGCTCGAGCCACGGCTCGCCGAGACGCCGTACCGCGTCGTCGACGTCACCGACGACTCCCTCACCGTGCGGATCGACCTCGCCGACGCCCGCTGGTGGGGCGTGCTGTCCCGGCACGGGCTGCGGGAGACGTACGAGCTCGCGCTGCGCGCGGACGCCGCCGCCGGCACGTACACGATCACCGAGACCACCCGGGAGGTGCAGTGGTCCGGCGGCATGGACGGGCCGGTGCCCCACCTCGGCGCCGCCCTGCGGACCGAGGTGTTCACCGGCACCCGGTGGAGCTGGACGCGGCGCATCGTCGTGGGCTTCAGCGACCACGGCGGGGTCGAGGGGGTCGTGAACTACGCGTTCTCGCCGTCACCCGTGCGTGCCGTCCTCACGTCGACCGCGAAGGAGGCCGGCCTGCGGCCGCGGCGCTCCGGCAGCGACCGGTTCGCCCTCGTCGCCGCGATCGCCGGCGGCGGCTTCGCGCTGCTGATCGTCCTCGTCATGGTCGCCGACCTGGTGGGTGTGTTCTGAGCGCAGCTCCGCGGAACGACGACGGCGCCCGGTCGCGGGTGCGACCGGGCGCCGTCGGGGTGCGCCTGACGGGGATCAGGCGGTGGTGACCTCGACGCGCTGCGGCGTCGTGCCGGCGAAGACGCCGGCGACGGTGACCGTCAGGACGCCCGCGTCGTAGGACGCGCGGACGGCGTCGCCGTCCACGGCCTTCGGCAGGGTCACGACGCGTCGGAACGCGCCGAACCGGACCTCCGAGATGCGGCGGCCCTCGGACTCCACCGAGCGCTGGTCCTTGCGCTCGCCGCGCACGACGAGCTTGCGCCCCTCGACCTCGACGGTGACGTCCTCGGCCGGGTCGACGCCCGGCAGGTCGAGGCGGGCGACGAGGTCCTCCCCGTCGCGGTACACGTCGGCCGCGGGCACGGGGCCCTCGGTGGCGAGGCGCGGGGTCCACAGGTCGCGGAGCCACGCGTCGGCGAACGGGGTGCGGGTCAGGGTGGTGGTCATGCTGTCCTCCTCCAGGTGAGTTGCTGCTGACCGGTTCAACTTGAGCGCGCCCGACTCAATTTCCGGGTTCGCCGACGGCGGACGAGGCGTGCCGTCGCGTCGGCGGAACGTTCGCCGGGTACGACGCCGGCAGGGCGGTGGCGCTGCGGCGTCGGGTCAGCAGGTGGAGGTGTCGGCGAGGTCGTCGCACACCAGGCGGGTGCGGGCCTCGGTGACCGTGGTGGCCGGCGTGGTGCTGGTGGTGGTGATGGTGCCCGGGATGTCGGTCCAGGTGCTCGCGCCCTGCACGCGGAAGCGGCCCTGCCAGGTGGTGGTGAGCGAGACGCCGACACCCGTGCGGTAGGCGTTCCCGTGCTCGTCCTCCGCCGTCCCCGCGTCGGTGCCGGGCGTGCCGAGCCGGCTGTACGTGTGCCCGACCCACGACGCGTCCGGCAGCGGGTCGCCGGAGCGCCAGGCCCGGCCGGGGTCCGTCGTGACGAGGGTGCCGCCGCCCGCCGAGAACGGGTCGTCGAAGTCCCACGCGAACTCCGTCGGCTCCGCCCGGATGACCACCGGCACCGTCAGCAGCTCGACCTCGCGGTCCTGCGGCGCCGCGCTCGTGTACGCGGGGTAGTGCACGTTCACCACCATCGGCGGGTTGCCCTGCAGCGTCGCCTCCGGCGTGGGGATCTTCATCGACCGGAACTCGCGACGCGCCTCCGCGGCGATGTCCGCCGGCGTGACGCACTGGCCGTCCGCGACCTGCTCCGGCGCGTCGTACTCACCGCCGGCCCGGGCCCGCTGCACCCACAACGCCGCCAGCCACAGGTCGTCGCAGTCCGGATCGGTCATGAAGCCGACCTCGCCGTTGTCGCACGCGCCCGGTGCTCTCGCGATGTCGGACAGATAGTTGGTGTCGTTCAGCTGGAGGCACGTCACCTCGTCCGCGCGGACGTACTTGTCCTTGGATTCGTCTTCACGTCCCGCGCCATTTTTTCCCGAGGTGTTGCTATGCGCGTTCCCCTCGCGACCGACGCCCATTGTGTCGGTCGCCTGGTCAGCCCGGCCCCAAGTTGAGTCGCCTGCGCCTTTAGCCCGTGCGAGATCTACCGGTGCAAACGATGGCGCGAGCGAAATCCACAGAAGGCTGGCGAGGGCGAAGGCGATGCCGCGCAAGACCTCACGCGTCCTTGGAGTTTCCGACGCCGACCATCACCCATCGGTCGTCCATTCGGGTCACTTCGAGGGAGAGGTCAATCTTGATTGCGTCTTCGTCGTATAGAACCTTGTCGTTGGAATCTGTGAGTGTGACTGCGCCTTGCGCGACTTCAACGTCGATCGGCCATATCCCGGTCGAGCTGTCTTGTTCGTAAGTGTGCGTGACCCTCGCACTCGTGGGTTTGCTATTCCAGCGGTACCCCTTTGAAGCGATCTCTTCTGCCTGCTTGAGGCGGTTCGCGCAGTACTCGCAGCTCTTCTGCGACATCGCTTCCCACTCGGCGGTGTCGCCCGTCTTCATGATGTAGTCGTCGAGCTCGAGGAAGTAGACGGCGGCGGCTTCGGCGCCGGCGGGGCCGTCGTTGTCCATTGCCTGGGGACGCTCGGGTGCGACGACCACCGAGGACACGCTGGGTGACGGCTCGGGGCCGGCGCTGGTCGCGGTGGGCTCGGGAGAGGGCTTGGCGGGCTCGTCGCCGTCGCAGCCGGCGACGAGGAGCGCGGCGGCCGCGGCGATGGAGGTGGCGGCGAGGATGGCCCGGGTACGGGTCATGGCGGGCTCTCCCTGTCGGCGGTGACGTCGCGGTCACTGTAGGGCAAAGCGCCAGATGGTTGCCCCGGTGTCTGTGGACAACCGTGTCGTCGCAGGTCGCGCCGGCCCGGCGAGGCTACGGCTCGGGCGGGTGCCAGCTCAGGACGGGCTGCAGGGCACGAGCACCGAGCGTCGCCGTCCAGCGGCCGAGGGCGCGCATCCCCGCGTCGCGGGCGGCGACGGCCGCGGTCGACGTCCACAGGGTGGGCCCCGCGACGCGCGCCGACATCCGCATCACCTGCCGGACCCGGGGCCGCCGCTCGGCCGACCAGTGCTGCAGCGCCGCGGCGACGTCGTCCTCCGGCCCGACGCGCACACCGAGCACGACGGCGTCCTCGAGGGCCTGGCACCCGCCCTGCCCGATGTTCGGCAGCATGGCGTGCGCGGCGTCGCCGACGAGCGCCACCCGGCCCGCCGCCAGCGAGGCCGGGGCGTCGGGGAGGCGGCGCAGCTCGTGCCGCAGCACGGCGCCGTCGTCGATGGACGCAAGGAGCGCGGGGATCGGGTCGTGCCAGTCGGCGAGGCGTGCCCGCAGCTCGCCGAGGTCGGCGGGGATGCCGGCGGCCTCCGCCACGGACACATAGGAGTAGACGCGGCCGTCGGCGAGCGGCGCGACGCCCACGACGATCCCGCGGCCCCACGTCTCCGAGCCCACGAGGCCAGGCACGGGCGGCGCGACGAACCGCCACGCCGTCGACCCGCCGGGCACGGGCGCGGGCGCGCTCGCCCACCAGCGCGTCCGCGTCGCGGAGCCGATGCCGTCCGCCGCGACGACGAGGTCGGCGTCGAGGTCAGCCGGTCCCGAGGGGCCGGACAGGGCGACCCGCGCAGGCCGCGCCGTCGTGCCCGGGTCGGTCACGACGGCGCTCGTCCCGAGCCGCAGCGACCCGACCGGGAGGGCGTCCGCGAGCAGCCCCACGAGCTGCGCGCGGTGCAGCAGCAGGGTGCGGTCGCCGAACAGCGACGCCGAGTCCTCGGCCCGGCTGCGCAGCAGCCACCGCCCGTCCGGGCGGCGCAGGCCCACCTCGCCCTGCAGGGCGGCCAGGTCGCGGGTCGCGTGCCCGACGCCGAGGGCGTCCAGCGCCCGCACGGCGTTGGGCGCGACGGCGATGCCGGCGCCCACGGGGTCGAGCGACGTCGCGCGCTCCACGACAGTCACGTCCCACCCGCGACGCGCCAGGGCGACGCCCGACGCGAGCCCCCCGATCCCGCCACCGACGACGACGGCCGTGCGCCCCATGTCAGGCCCGCAGCGGCGAGCCGACGACGGTGAAGTCGAAGCCGCCGAACTCGCCGGACAGCAGCGGCCGCGCCGCCGCGATGGACGCCTGCACCTGCGGGAGCTGCAGCGACGCGCGGTGCGCCTCGGCCGACGTCCACAGCTCGGCCACGAACACGGTGTCCGGCTGGTCGTCGCGCACCCCGACCTCGTAGAGCAGGCAGCCCGCGTCCGCGAGCTCCGCGCTGCGCTGCGTGAGGTGCGCGACCAGCTCGTCGCGCCTCCCGGGGGCCGTGCCGAGCGTGCCGACGTTCGCGTAGGTCATGGGTCGCGACGCTAGTCCTCTGCGGGGACACCGACCCGGCGGGTGCCCGACGCCACATGCCCGCCCCGGAAGCCCGCCGCCCCCCGCGGCGTTGCGCCAGGCATGACGACGACCGAGGCAGTGCCGCAGGCCGCCGACGTCGTCGTGGTCGGCGCGGGCCAGGCGGGCCTGTCCGCCGCGTACCACCTGCGGCGGCGCGGGTTCGTGCCCGCCGACGGTGCGACGGCCGGGGCGCGCACGTTCCTGGTGCTCGACGCCGAGGACGGGCCCGGCGGGGCGTGGCGGCACCGGTGGCGGTCGCTGCGGATGAGCACGGTGAACGGCATCCACGACCTGCCCGGCATCGAGCAGCCCGACGTCGAGCCGGAGGCGGCGAGCGTGGACGTGCTGCCCGCCTACTTCGGCGACTACGAGCGCGAGCTTGCCCTGCCCGTCGTGCGGCCGGTGCGCGTGCGCCGCGTCGAGGAGGCGGGCGCCGGGGAGCTGCTCGTCCGCTGGGAGGGCGCCGGCCGGACCGGCACCGTCGTCGCGCGGGCGCTCGTGAACGCGACGGGCACGTGGTCCAAGCCGTTCTGGCCCGCCTACCCGGGGCAGGAGACGTTCCGCGGCCGCCAGCTGCACACCGCCGACTACGTCCGCGCGGAGGACTTCGCCGGGCAGCGCGTCGCCGTCGTCGGCGGGGGAATCTCCGCCGTCCAGCTGCTGGAGGAGGTCTCGCACGTCGCGCAGACCTTCTGGTTCACGCGGCGCGAGCCGGTGTGGCGCGACTCCTTCGACTCCGGCGACGGCGCGCGCGCCGTGGCGATGGTCGCCGACCGCGTGCGCGAGGGGCTGCCGCCCCTGAGCGTCGTCTCGGTCACCGGCCTCATCAAGTCGCCGGTGCTCCTCGCCGCCGAGGCGCGCGGGGTGCTCCGGCGCCGCCCCATGTTCACGCGCGTCGCGCCCGACGGGGTCGTCCTGCCCGACGGCGACCTGCTCCCCGTCGACGTCATCTTCTGGAACACCGGCTTCCGCGCCGCCCTCGACCACCTGCGCCCGCTGCACCTGCGCACCGCCGGCGGCGGCATCCGCATGGACGGCACGCAGGTGGACGGCGAGCCGCGCGTGCACCTCATCGGCTACGGGCCGTCCGCGTCCACCGTCGGCGCCAACCGCGCCGGGCGCGACGCGGTCGTCCGGATCGTGCGTTACCTCGACACCCTCGTCGACTCCCCGGCGGCGCAGAAGAGCTCGTAGCGCCACGCGAGGTGGTCGCGGTCGGGGCGGTCGGGGCGGCGGCGCGGCAATGACAGTTGGCGCCCGTGCATCTCCTGTAGCCCGTGCTTCAGCATGGGACCGTCGGTCTCCTCGAGCAGTTGAAAAGCGATGCGCACCTCGTGGTCCGGCGTTACGCCGAGCATGTTCTGGTCGTATGCGGCGTGGTGGATCTTGCAGAGGGCGAGGCCGTTGGTCACTGTCGGTGCGCCGAGCTCATGCCCGTCCGGGACGATGTGGGCCGCGTCGAGCAGGGCGCCGTGCTTGAGCTCGCAGATCGTGCACCGGGTGTCGTACGCGACGAGCACACGAGTGCGGAACGCCGGCTGGTGGAGGCGTTGCTTCGCAAGGCGGAGGGCGTACTCGCGCTGCGGCTGAGTGAGGTGGCGCGGGTCCCGTAGGAAAGTGAACGACTCGTCGAGCGCGATGAGGAACTGCCGGTTCTGTGGCTCGTCGTCCACCACGTACACCGGGAAGACCGGCGTGTAGATGTTCGGCATCTCCTTGCGGAAGAGGATCAACGGCATACGGGTCTCCATCGCGCGGCGCAGCTTGGAGTTGTCGCCGGACCACGGGTCGCCCTTGCGGTAGGCATAGTGCAGCAGGCCGTCGTCGGACTCGGTGTCGTCGTAGGGCCCGTCCGCGGCGCTGACGATCGACAGCGTCGAACTGAACGACGCCGGGTTGCGGATGCCGCGCGAATAGTCGATGACGGCCAATCTCTCGCCGTCGACCCGGAAGTCGCGCAGGAGCTCCTCGCGTCGCAGAAAGCCCCCGTTGGCCTCGGCGCGCTCGCCCACCCACTTCATGATCTGCTTCCGCAGTTGCGCCTCGACCATCGACTCCACGCGTGGAGCTCACCATCGTGACGACGCCGTGGCAAGAGTTCGCTTCGCCAACTCTCCAGGTGGGTGCGTGTTTCACCCCGTTCGCCCGCACCGGAATGCTGGTGCTGCTGTTCACGGACGGAGGTGGCCGAACGGCTTGCCGCGACAACAGTCCGACGGACGATGATGCCGGATCAAGCGGTGCCTCCCGGAGCAGCGCGATACTGGCGGGATGACCACGGTGACGAACCCGGTGGAGCGGCTGCGGCTGCGGCTGGGGGACGTGCTGTTCCAGAAGGTCGCGGGCGACGACGCGTACGCGTCGCGCGACCGGATCCACCTGACGCCGGGGCCGCGGTGGTTCCCGCCGGACAGTCCGATCGGGCGGGTGCACGCCGACGCGTCGATGTTCGTGGGCGGGCTGCGGGCGCTGCTGCTGCAGTCGCTGCACCCGCTGGCGATGGCGGGCGTGGCGGGGCACTCGGGCTACCGCGGGGACCCGTGGGGGCGGTTGGAGCGGACGGCGACGTTCCTCGCGACGACGACGTTCGGTACCGCCGACGACGCGCAGGCGATGGTGGACCGGGTGCGGTCGGTGCACGACCGGGTGCGGGGGAAGGCGCCGGACGGCCGCCCGTACCGCGCGGGCGACCCGCACCTGCTGACCTGGGTGCACGCGGCGGAGGCGGACTCGTTCCTCACCGCGCACCAGCGGTTCGGGGAGCGGCCGCTCACCGACGACGAGGCGGACGAGTACGTGGCGCAGGCGGCGCGGGTCGCGCGGGCGCTGGGCGCCGTCGTCGTGCCGGAGACGGTGGCCGACCTGCGCGCGACGATCGAGGCGTACCGGCCGGAGCTGGAGGCGTCGCCGGCCGCTCTGGACACGGTGCGGTTCCTGCTGGACGAGCCTCCGCTGCCCCTCGCGGCCCGGCCGCCGTACGCGCTGCTGGCGGCGGGCGCGGTCGCGACCCTGCCGGGCTGGGCGCGCGACGAGCTGAGCGTCGGCTCCTGGTTCCGCCGCACCCTCGGCGGGCCGGCGGGCTCCGTCGCCACCCGCGCGGTGCGGTGGGGGATGGGCACGTCCGAGCGCACCCGGGCCTACCCTCGCGCGGGGGTCCCGACGACGACGCCCGGCTGACGTCCGTGTGACCGTCACGAGGCGCCGGTGACCTGCGGGGACCGCCGCGATGAACCTTGCCCGAACGCTTCACGGGCACCCCCGACCACCCGGACATTTCGGACGGAGCGGTTCCTAGAGTCGCGGCTGTGACCACCGTCGTGACCCCACGGCCGTCCGGCCTCCCGGACGCCCCGTCGGCCCGGGCGGGCACCCCACCCGCCGGTCGACCGCCCGTCCCCCGCACCCGCAGCCGCCTCGGTGCCCGCCGCCGCCGGACCGCCCTGCTGTGGGCGCTGCTGCTGGCGGGCCCCAACGTCCTCCTCATCCTCGTCTTCGTCTACCGCCCGTTGCTGCAGAGCCTCTACCTCTCGACGCTGCAGTGGAACCTCGGGTCCCCGTCGGCCCGCTTCGTCGGGCTCGGCAACTACGTCGAGTGGTTCTCGGCGCCGACCACGGGCCGCGTCGTCGGCACGACGCTCGTCTTCACGGTCGCGACCGTCGGCGGCGCGATGGTGCTGGGCCTGGGCCTCGCCCTCCTGCTGAACCGGCGGCTCCGGTTCCGGGGCGTCGCCCGCACCGTCGCGTTCGCGCCGTACGTGCTGAGCGGCTTCGCCGTCGGCATCCTGTGGCTGTTCATGTTCGACCCGCGGTACGGGCTGGTCCAGGAGCTGCTGGGCCGGGTCGGACTCGACTCGCCCGACTGGTACACCGCGCGCCCGTGGCCGCTGGTCATGGTGATCGTCGTGTACCTGTGGAAGAACCTCGGGTACGTCGCCCTCATCTACCTGGCCGGGCTGCAGGCGGTCCCGCAGGACCTGCGCGACGCCGCCGCGCTCGACGGCGCGTCCTCGGCCCGCACGCTGCGCTCGATCGTGCTGCCGCTGCTCACCCCCACGACGTTCTTCCTGCTCGTGACGATGATGCTCAGCTCGCTGCAGTCGTTCGACATCATCAAGGCGATGACCCAGGGCGGCCCCCTGGGCTCCACGACGACGCTCATGTACTCGATCTACGAGGAGAGCTTCGTGAACGGCCGCGCCGGGTACGCGTCCGCGGTCGCCACCGTCCTGTTCCTCGTGCTGCTGGCCGTCACCGCGGTGCAGATGCGGTACGTCCAGCGGAAGGTGCACTACGCATGAGCGCCGCCACGGCCACCCCGGCGCGCCCCGCGCCCGCCGCCCCCGCGCCGGACGCGCCCGCCCGGACCGGCGCACGACGACGGCCGCCTCGGGTCGGCGGCTACCTCACCATGCTCTTCGCGACCGTGGTGCTCGGGCTGCCCCTGGTGTGGCTGCTCCTCGCCAGCCTCAAGACGCCCGAGGAGCTCTACCAGGTGCCGCTGCAGTGGCTGCCCGGGTCGCCCGGGCTCGACAACTACGCGCAGGCCGCGGGCGCGATCCCGCTGGGCCGGCTGCTCGGGAACAGCATCGGCCTGACCGTCGTCGGCGCCGGCCTCAAGGTCGCGCTCGGGCTGGCCTGCGCGTACGCGCTGGTCTTCCTCGACTTCCCGTTCAAGCGGCTGGTGTTCGGGCTGGTCATCGCGACGCTCATGATCCCGCCGCAGATCACGATCATCCCCAACTACACGCTGGTGGCGAGCCTCGGCTGGCTCAACACCTACCAGGGGATCCTCGTGCCCGGCCTGGCCAGCGCGTTCGGCACCTTCCTGTTCCGCCAGCACTTCCTCACGCTGCCGGCGTCCATCCTCGAGGCGGCCGAGCTCGACGGCGCCGGGCACTGGCGCAAGCTGTGGAGGTTCGTCGTGCCGATGAGCACCCCCACGCTCGCGGCGGTCGCCCTGGTCTCCGTCGTGTCCGAGTGGAACGACTACCTGTGGCCGTTCCTCGTCGTCGACCACGCCGACAAGATGACGCTCCCCGTGGGCCTCACGCTGCTGCAGAACACCGACGGCATGTCGAACTGGGGCGTGCTGTTGGCCGCGACGGTCGTCGTGACGCTGCCGATCCTCCTCGTCTTCCTCGTCCTCCAGCGACGCCTCGTCGCCGGCCTCACCGCGGGCGCCGTCACCGGCTGACCCGCCCGACGACCCCTTCCGCCGCACCATCCCGAACCAAGGAGCACGTGTGTCCCACCGTCCCGCCCGCCGCACCCGCACCGCCGTCGCGGCGCTCGCCGCGGTCTCGGCCCTCACCCTCACCGCCTGCGCCGGCCCGAGCGTCGGGGCCACGGCCTCTGGCGACGCGTCCGCGGAGGCCGTCGACTGGTCGCAGGTCGAGCCGGCCAAGGAGATCACCTGGTGGAGCAACCACCCGGGCCAGTCGCAGGAGCTCGAGCAGCAGCTCATCGACGACTTCACCGCCGAGAGCGGCATCGAGGTCGACCTCGTGACCGCCGGCGCCGACTACGACGAGGTCGCCCAGCGCTTCCAGGCCGCCTCGCAGACCGACGAGCTGCCCGACGTCGTCATCGCGTCCGACGTGTGGTGGTTCCGGTACCACCTGAACGACCAGATCATGCCCGTGGACGACGTCATGGAGTTCCTCGACGCCGACGCGGACGACTTCCAGCCCGCCCTGTACGCGGACTACGAGTACGACGACCAGCACTGGGCGGTGCCCTACGCCCGCAGCACGCCGCTCTTCTACTACAACAAGGACCTGTGGACGAAGGCCGGCCTGCCCGACCGCGGCCCGGAGACCTGGGACGAGCTGGTCGACTGGGACGCGAAGCTGAAGGGCGAGGTGCCGGACGGCGGCTCGACGCTCGGCCTGTCCACCGGCCCGTCGTGGGGCGCCTGGTGGTTCGAGAACATGATCTGGGGTCAGGACGGCGCCTACTCGGACGGCTTCGACCTCACGCTCGACACCCCGGAGGCGGTCGCGGGCGGCGAGTTCGTGCGCGACCTGTTCCACGGCTCGGGCGTCGCGACGCTCTCCGCGGACGACGCGATGGCGGACTTCTCGTCCGGCCTGATCGCCTCGACGATCGGCTCCACCGGCTCGCTCAAGGGCGCGCTCGACGCCGCGTCGTTCGAGGTCGGCACGGCCTACCTGCCCGACGGGCCGCAGGGTGGCGGCACCCCGACCGGCGGCACGGGCCTCGCCATCCCGTCGTCGCGGACCCCGGAGCAGCAGCTCGCGGCCGCGATGTTCCTCGAGTTCCTGACGGACACGGAGAACACGGCCACGTTCTCGCAGGCCACGGGCTACATGCCGGTGCGCACCTCCGCCGTCGAGAGCGACGCGATGAAGCAGACGTACGAGCAGACGCCGCAGTTCCGCACCGCCGTCGACCAGCTCGCCGACAAGGCCCGCGTGCAGGACGACGTGCGCGTCTTCGTCCCGGGCGCCGACGCGCTGCTCAACGAGGCGCTGGAGCAGATCGTCATCGAGGACGCCGACCCGAGGACGGCGTTCGAGGCGATCACGCCGCGCATCGAGAAGGCGTACGAGGAGAACGTGGAGCCCTACCTGTGACCGGGCCGACCGGGCCGACCGGGCCGACCGGGCCGACCGGGACGCGCCGACCGCGGGTCGTCGCGCACCGCGGCAACAGCGCCGTCGCGCCGCAGAACACCCGTGCGGCGTTCGAGAGTGCCGCGCTGGCGGGGGCCGACTCGCTCGAGATCGACGTGCGCCTCACCGCGGACGGCGAGGTCGTCGTCCTCCACGACGACACCGTGGACGCGACGACGAACGGCAGCGGCAAGCTGGCCGACCTGGAGCTGCGCGAGGTGCGGCTGCTCGACGCCGGGTCGTGGTTCTCGCCCGCGTACGCGGGGCAGCGGGTGCCGACCTTCGACGAGGTGACCGACCTGCTGCGCGCCCGCCCCGGCCTGGACCTGCTGCTGGAGGTCAAGGGCGCGTGGTCCGCGCAGGAGGTACGGCGGCTCACCGGGCCGCTGCGCGAGGCCGGGCTCGCCGACCGCACGGTGGCGCAGAGCTTCTGGCCCGAGACGGTCGCCGCGCTGCGCGACGCCGACCCGGGGCTGCGTCGCGGGCTGCTCGTGACCGCCGCCCGCGACGACCTCGTCGAGCGCTGCCGTGAGCTCGACGTCGTCATGTGCAACCCGCAGGGCACCGTCCTGCGCGACGACCCGGACGCCGTCGCCCGGCTGCACGACGCGGGCCTCGCCACCGCCGTCTGGACGCTGAACGAGCCCGAGCACTGGGCCGCCGCCGTCGCGCTCGGCGTGGACGAGATCATCACCGACCGGCCCGACCACCTGGCGGGCTGGCTCGCCGGCCGGGCGGACGGCTGACCGGAGCCAGGCGTGGAGCCCCGGCCGGATCGTCCGGCCGGGGCTCCACGCGTCGTCGCGCCGGTCGTCAGCCGTTGGCCTCGGCGTAGGCGGCCTCGTACTCCGCGCGGATCTTGTCGCCGCCGTCGGCGCGCCACTTCGCGACGACCGCGTCCCACGAGCTCACGGGCTTGCGGCCCAGCAGGATCGCGTTCGTGGCGTCCGAGAGCGCGGTGCCGAGCTGGCCGCCCTTGGTGCCCTGGGTGTCGGAGTACAGGCCGACGGTCGGGTCGGCGACGCCGCCGGGCACCATGTCGGCCATGTGGGCGTGCACGTCCTTCGCGACGTCGGGGCGTCCGGGGAAGTAGTTCGACCGGGGCCCGTCCACGAGGTACTCGACCGGGAAGAAGCCCTCCGAGGTCTCGCTCTTGCCCAGCGCCGTGAGCACGGGGTCCGTGCCGTCGAGCTCGTAGTGGACGCCCTCGACGCCGAACTTGCGGAACAGGTGCTCCTCGGTGCCGAGGGGCGCGGCCAGCCAGTTGAGCACCGACAGCAGCGTGCGCACCCGCTCGGGGTCGCCCTTCTTGATCGCCGACAGCGTGTTGTTCGGCGGCCCCAGCCACAGGGCTGCCGGCGCCTTGCCGTCCTGGCTCGGCGTCCGCACCATGCGGATCGTGTAGTCGGGCGCGCTGGCCTCGCTCTGCTGGTGCAGGCCAGGGGCGGCCGAGTACGTGTCGGCATGCAGGAGCGCGGCCCCCGAGGCGAACCAGGTCTTCTGGTCGACACCCTCCGCCGTCACGCCGTCGGGCACCACGTAGCCCTCGTCGACCAGGCGGCGTCCGAGCTCGAGCGCCTCCCGGTGCCCGTCGAGCTCCAGCACGTGCGTGAAGGTGCCGCCTTCCACCTGCCAGTTGTTCGGCAGCCCCAGCATCTGCTGCAGCATCGGCATGGGGGCGGAGCTCAGCGCCCAGGTGTTGGCGCGGGGTCGCGTCACTTCCGCGCACAGGGCCAGGAAGTCGTCGACCGTGCGAGGGTCGTCGGTGATCCCGTGCTTCGCGAGCAGGTCGCCGCGCGCGTACAGGAGCGCCGACGACTGCACCCCCCGGGTGATCGGCACCGCGTAGATGCCTCCGCCGAACACCGTGCCGCGCCAGGACTCGGTGGCGATGTTCGCGAGGAACGGGTAGTCCGCGATCGCGTCGCCGGCCAGGTGCTCCGTGAGGTCCTGGCACTGCGCCCGGAGGAAGTCGGGCAGGTGCGCCATCCCCATGTCGAGGGTGTACAGGTCGCCGAGCCCGTCGCCGGCGACGGCGGTGGCGAACCGCTGCGGGAAGTCGGCGCGGGGGGTCATCGTGAGCTGCAGGTCGGAGCCCAGGCGGGTGTTCAGCTCCTGCCAGTACGCGTTGCGCCCGGCGGACGGGGGGACCGGGCCGCCGATCGGCACGGAGCCACGGATCTCCGATCCGTCCCCCGGCGGCTGGGAGAACGCGGCGACCGGCTTCGCCGGGTACCGCAGGAAGGTGTCGGGGATGCCGCTCGCGTCGCCGGGCAGGTCCGGCGTCACGCCCTCGTAGCGGATGTACTTCGGCAGGGTGACGGAGGCGGAGCCCGACCCCCCGCCCCCGGCGGAGGACGAGGGCGAGCAGCCGGTGAGGGCGCCGGCGGCGACCACGGCGACGCCGCCGAGGAACGAGCGGCGGCTGAGGGTGACGGGGGCCATGACGGCTCCTCTCGAGTCCGGGGAGGCGGTGCGGTCAGCCCTTGACGGCACCGGTGAGCACTCCCTTGGCGAAGTGACGCTGAAGGAACGGGTAGACCAGGAGGATCGGGACGATGGTGACGAGCAGGATCGCCATCTGGATGGACGCCTGCGGGGGCAGGACGTCCGACCCGGTGCCCAGCTCGGACGAGCCGAGCTCGGCGTTGTTGACCACGTACGTGCGCAGCACGAGCTGGAGCGGCCACATGGACGAGTCGCTGATGTAGAGCAGGGCGTTGAAGAACGCGTTCCAGTAGCCGACGGCGTAGAAGAGGCCGACCACGGCGAGCACGGCCTTGGACAGCGGCAGCACGATGCGGGTGAGCGTGGTGACGTGCCCTGCCCCGTCGATGCGGGCCGAGTCGACGATCTCCTGGGGCACCCCCATGAAGAACGCGCGCAGCACGATCACGTTGAACGCGCTCAGGGCCGTGGGCAGGACGAGCGCCCAGTACGTGTCGAGCAGGCCGAGCTGCTTGACCATGAGGTAGTTCGGGATCAGCCCGGGGGAGAACAGCAGCGAGACGAGCACCAGCACGAGCACCGGCTTCTGCCCGAACGCCCCCGGCCGGCTCAGCGCGTAGGCGAGCAGGGTGGAGACGACGAGGGAGAGCGCGGTGCCCGCGAGCGTCACGCCGACGCTGACCGCGAGCGACCGCGCGACCACGCCGCCGGCGAAGATGCTCCGGTACGCGTCGAGCGAGGCGCTGTCGGGCCAGAGCACGAAGCCGCCGGAGGCGTTGAGCTGGGCGGTGTCGGCCAGGCTGGTGGAGACGATGCCGAGGAACGGCACGGCCACGCCCGCGCACATCACGAGGAGGACCACGGCCTTGAGGACGCGGCCGGGCATCGGCGGCACCTCGAGCCGGCGGCGACGGCGGCGGGTGGTGGGGCGCGGCGGGCGCGATGCCGTCCGTGCGGTCGTGGCGGTCATGACTTGTACACCCCGTTCTCGCCGAGCAGGTGGGCGATCTTGTTCGCGCCGAGCACCAGGACGACGCCGACGACGCCCTTGACCAGGCCGACGGCGGCGGCGACCCCCCACTGCCCGCCGACGATCCCGTTGTTGTAGACGTAGGTGTCCAGCACCTCGCTCGCGGCGAGCCCGACGCCGTCCTGCTGCAGGATGATCTGCTCGAACCCCACGGTGAGGGAGTCGCCGAGGCGCAGGATGAGGAGGAGCACGACGATCCCGCGGATGCCCGGCAGGGTGATGTGCCACAGCTGCCGCCGGCGCGAGGCGCCGTCGACGCTCGCCGCCTCGTAGAGGGACGAGTCGATCTGGGAGAGGGCGGCGAGGAAGAGGATCGTCGCCCAGCCGGTGTCCTTCCACATCACCTGGCTGGTGAGCAGGGCGACGAAGCCGTCGGGGTTGCCGATGATCGAGAGCGTCTCCATGCCGTGGGTCCGCAGGAAGGTGTTGAGCAGGCCCGAGCCGCCGAGCAGCTGCTGGAAGATCGCCACGACGATGACCCAGGACAGGAAGTGCGGCAGGTAGAGCACCGACTGCACCGCCCGCTTGACCCGCTCCGACAGCAGGCTGTTGAGCAGCAGGGCCACCGCGATCGGCACGGGGAAGACCAGGACCACCTGGACCACGGTGAGGACGAGCGTGTTGCGCAGGGCGTTCAGGAACGCCGGGTCGCCGTCGAAGATCACGGCGAAGTTGTCCAGGCCCACCCACTCGCTGGCCCCGAAGGGGAGGAACGGCAGGTAGTCCTGGAACGCGATGACGTTCCCCAGCAGCGGGACGTACTGGAACAGCAGGAGCAGCAGCAGGCCCGGCGCCGCCATGAGCACGAGCGCCCGGTCGCGGGCGAGACGTCGGTACCAGGGCAGCGGGCGCCGCGCGGGCCGTGCCGGCTCCACGGCCGCCAGCGGCGGCGACCCGTGGGGGGTCGTTCTCGACACGACGGATGCCACGTTGCCTCCATTCATACAGCGTTGTAACACGGAACGATGGAGGATGGATCGCGGAACGTCAAGCCTGGGGGAGGAGTGAGGTTCGAAGTATTGGCTCCCGTATTTCAGCGTTGTAAGGTCGCGTCGACCGCTGATCCGCCCGTCCCGTCCCCAGGAGTGCCCGCATGACCATGCCGTCGTCCACCGCAGAGGTCCCGCTCATCGCCGAGCCCTGGGCGGTCGAGCTGCCCGACGGGCGCCCCTTCTCGAAGGACCCGTCCGTCGTGCGGTTCCGCGGTCGCTACCTCATGTACTTCACGCTGCCCCAGGGGTACGCGGGCGACGGGTGGCGCGTCGGGATCGCGGAGAGCCCCGACCTGCGCGCCTGGCGGCTGGTCGAGACGCTCGTGCCGCAGGAGTCCTTCGAGACCCCGGGGATCTGCGCCCCGGGCGCCGTCGTCCTCGACGGCGTGGTCCACCTCTTCTACCAGACGTACGGCAACGGGCCCGCGGACGCGATCTGCCACGCGACGTCGCACGACGGGGTGACGTTCGTGCCGGACGTGTCGAACCCCGTGTTCCGGCCCGAGGGCGACTGGAACTGCGGCCGGGCCATCGACGCCGATGTCGTGGTGCACGGCGACCGGCTCCTGCTCGCCTACGCGACGCGCGACCCCGAGATGCGCGCGCAGCTGCTCGGCGTCGCCTCCGCGCCGCTCGACAGCGGCTTCGGCCGCGAGGCGTGGACCGACCTGTCGCACGACGCGCCGGCCCTGGCGCCCGAGCTCGACTGGGAGCGGGAGTGCATCGAGGCCCCCGCCTTCGTGCGCCGCGGGGACGGGCTCGTGATGTTCTACGCCGGCGGCTACAACAACGAGCCGCAGCAGATCGGCTGGGCCCGGTCGAGCGACGGGGCGACGTGGGAGCGCGGCACGCTCGAGCCGTTCCTGCCGCACGGCGCGCCCGGGTCGTGGAACGCGTCCGAGAGCGGCCACCCGGGCGCGCTGGTCGACGAGGACGGGCGGACGTACCTGTTCTTCCAGGGCAACGACACGGGCGGCCGGACCAACCTCCTCGCGGCCGTGGAGATCGGGTGGGACGGCGATGTGCCGCGCGTGCTGAGGCCGGTCACCGCCTGAGCGGGGTCAGGCGCCGCCCGTGCTGGCCCGGACCATGAGGCGGTGGCCGACGACGGCCCGCACGGGCTCCGTCGCGGCCGCGCCGGGCGCGGAGCGCAGGTGCAGGCGCTCGACGCACCGCCGCGCGATGTCCGCCAGGTCCCACGACACGCTCGTGAGCGCCGGGGCCGTGTAGCTCGACTCGTCGTTGTCGTCGAAGCCGGCGACGGCGACGTCGTCCGGCACGGCCACCCCGCGCTCGCGCAGCCGGGCCAGCACCCCGCTGGCGAGCAGGTCGTTGTAGCAGACGATCGCGTCGGGCGGGACCGGGAGCGCGAGGAGGCGGTCCGCCGCCTCCGCACCCTCCCCGCGCCGGAAGCGCGGGACGTCGACGCGGTAGTCGGGGGCGAGGTCGAGCCCGGCGTGCTGCAACGCCGTCGCGACGCCGCGGTAGCGCAGCGAGCTGGCGTTCGCGCGCGGGTGGTCGGCCAGGCCGACCACCGCCACCCGTCGGCGCCCGCGGGCCAGGAGGTGCTCGGCGAGCGCGCGTGCGGCAGCCACGTTGTCGGCGCTCACCCGGTCGGCCGACGGTGCGACCTCCGACTCCCCGATGAGCACGAGGTTGCGGTGCGCGAAGCGGTCCTCGAGCTCGGCGTCGCCGAGGGCGTCCGGCTGGAGGATCACCCCGTCGACCAGGCGGGAGGCCGGGCCGCGCACGGCGGCGCGCTCGAGCGACTCGAGCGACCGGGTCTGCTCGATGAGGACCGTCCAGTCGTGCCGGGCGCACTCGTCGATCACGTGCCCGGCGAGCGTGGAGTAGTACGGGTTGTCCAGGCCGGGGATCGCGAGGGCGATGAAGCCGGTCGACTGGCCCCGCAGGGCGCGGGCCGACAGGTTGGCGCGGTAGTCGAGCTCGGCGAGGGCCTTCTCCACGCGCCGTCTGGTGCTGTCCCGCACGTACGGATGGTCGTGCAGCACGTTCGAGACCGTCTTGGGCGAGACCCCGGCCAGCGCCGCGACGTCGGACAGTCGCGCACGACGCCCGTCGGGCATGCTCTCTCCCTCGGCTGGCGACACAGCGCGATCATAAGGGCGGACGCCGAGCCGGCCGGGATGCTGCGTCGGGCCGTGATCGCGGTCGCACCGTCCTGTCGGGCGGCTTCCGGGCGTTGCCACGTCGGGCGACGCGGCCTGCTGGGGCATCCTTGGACCCGGAAGTCCCCGACCGATAGTCTCGCGACGCGCATCGAAGCGTTTCGACAGAGATCCGTTCGACAGAGATCCGAAGGAGAGCGAGCATGCGGCACGGCCTCGCACGGCTCACGGACGAGCTGGGCATCCTCTACGGCGGGGACTACAACCCCGAGCAGTGGGACCCCGCGGTGTGGCGGGAGGACGTCGCGCTCATGTGGGAGGCCGGGGTCAACCTCGTCACCGTCGGGGTGTTCAGCTGGTCGCACTACGAGCCCCGGCCGGGGGAGTACCGCTTCGGCTGGATGGACGAGGTGCTCGACCTGCTGCACGACGCCGGCATCGCCGTCGACCTCGCCACCCCGGTGGCGTCACCGCCGCCGTGGCTGGGCCACCGGCACCCGGAGTCGCTGCCGACGACGGCCGACGGCACCGTCCTGAGCTACGGGTCGCGCAACCAGTTCTGCCCGTCGTCCGACGCCTACCGGGACGCGGCGGCGGCGATCGCCGAGCAGGTCGCCGCCCGCTACGCCGGGCACCCGGCGGTCCGCCTGTGGCACGCCGGCAACGAGTACGGCCAGGTCTGCTTCTGCGACCGCTGCGCCGACCGGTTCCGCGACTGGCTCCGCGCCCGGTACGGCAGCGTCGACACGCTCAACGCGGCCTGGGCCACCACCGTCTGGTCGCAGGAGTACGGCGACTGGGCCGAGGTCCTGCCGCCGCGCGTCGCGCCCTACCACCGCAACCCCGCCCAGGAGCTCGACTTCCGGCGCTTCTCCTCCGACCTGCTGCTCGACCTCTACCGGGAGCAGAAGGCGATCGTCCGGCGGCACGACCCCGACCGTCCCGTCACCACCAACCTCATGGGCTTCTTCGGCGGCGTCGACCCGCACGCCTGGCGCGCCGACCTCGACGTCGTCGCCGACGACGCCTACCCCGACCCGGCGTCGCCTGACGCCCCCGCGGACGCGGCGCTCGTCAACCACCTGGCCCGCGGCCTCGCGGGCGGCACGCCGTGGCTGCGCATGGAGCAGGCGGCGAGCGCCGTGAGCTGGCGCGAGCACAACCTCACGAAGTCGCCCGAGCGGCTGCGCGCCGAGGTGCTGCAGGCCGCGGCGCACGGCTGTGACGGCGCCCTGTTCTTCCAGTGGCGCCAGGCGCGCTCGGGCCCCGAGCGCTTCCACTCCGCGATGCTGCCCCTGGCCGGCCCGGACACCGCGGTGCACGACGGCGTCCGCCGCCTCGGCGCCGAGCTGCGCGCGCTGCGCGGCCTCGCCGGGCAGCCCGTCCACAGCCGGGTCGCGCTGCTGTGGGACTGGCCGTCGTGGTGGGCGGCCACGCAGGTCGCGCTGCCCA
The DNA here is from genome assembly GCF_042801555.1 of Isoptericola sp. NPDC057559. Lineage (NCBI taxonomy): Bacteria > Bacillati > Actinomycetota > Actinomycetes > Micrococcales > Promicromonosporaceae > Isoptericola > Isoptericola sp. NPDC057559. The sequence continues at coordinate 27,411 of NZ_JBHVFQ010000014.1, read as the reverse complement.
CCGCACGCCTCGACCCGCTCGCCACCCTGCAGGCGTGGCACCGCGCGCTGTGGCGGCTCGGGGTGGTCGCGGACGTCGTCGCGCCGGGTCAGGACGACGTCCGCCTCGACGGGTACGACGTCGTGCTGGCGCCCGCGCTCACCGTGCTCGAGCAGGACGCCGCGGACCGGCTCGAGGCCTACGTCTCCGGCGGCGGGCACCTGGTGTGGGGGCCGTTCGGCGGGGTCGCGGACGGGCGGGGACAGCTGCACGTCGGGCGGTCGCCGGCGCTGCTGCGTCGCGTGCTCGGCGTCTCCGCGGAGGAGTGGGTGCCGCTGCCCGACGCCGGCAGCGCCGTCGCCTGGTCCGAAGAGCGCTTCGGCGGCCTGCGGGGCACCGCCGCCGTGCTGGGCGAGCGCACGCGCTCCGACGGCGCCGCCGTGCTCGCCACCTACGACGACGGGCCGCTGGCCGGGTGCGTCGCCGTCGCGCAGCACGCGCACGGCAGGGGCGGGGCCTGGTACGTCGGGGCGGACCTCACCGGCGAGGCCGGCGGCCTGGACACCGTGCTGCGGGCCGCCCTCGACGCGGCGGGTGTCCCCACCGGCGGGCAGGAGCCCGACGTCGAGACCGTGTGGCGCGGCAGCACCCTGGTCGCGATCAACCACGCCGACCGGTCCGCGACGCTCGACCTCGCCGCCGCGCTCTCCGCCGGGCCGGAGCACGTGCGCGACGTGACGACGCTCGTCGACCTGCTCACCGCCGCCCGGCACGAGCTCGTGGCCGGCCCCGCCGACGTGCCGGGGGCCGGGGCGACCCTGCCGCTCGCACCGCACGACGCCGTCGTCCTCGCGGCCGGGTGACGCCGGCGGCCGGGATGGGTTCATCCGAGAGGATTTCACGCCCCGGAAACGCTGTTTGACCCAGCGGAAACCCGCGCTCCCTACCGTCGTCCCGACGCGCCGCCCAGGCGCCCGGTGACGGAAGGGGACGACCGATGTCCGACGCATCACCCAGCACCACCGCCAGGCACCCCGTGGACGAGGTGCCGCGCTTCGCGCGGCTGTTCCCGCTGGGGCTGCAGCACGTGCTCGCGATGTACGCGGGGGCGGTCGCGGTGCCGCTCATCGTGGGCGGCGCGCTCGGCTACTCCGCGCAGGACCTGGCGTTCCTCATCAGCGCGGACCTGTTCGTCGCGGGCATCGCGTCGATCATCCAGTCCCTCGGGTTCTGGCGGTTCGGGGTGCGCCTGCCGCTCATGCAGGGGGTGACGTTCGCAGCGGTCGGCCCGATGATCACCATCGGCACGACCTACGACATCACCGCCGTCTTCGGGGCCACCATCGCCTGCGGGCTGTTCATGATCCTCGTCGCGCCGTTCTTCTCGGCGCTGCTGCGGTTCTTCCCGCCGATCGTCACCGGCACGGTGATCCTCGTCATCGGCGTCTCGCTGATGGACGTCGCCGCCGGGTGGATCACGGACAACGGCGAGTCGGCCACGCCGACCGACCTGGCGCTCGCGGCCGGGACCCTGCTGCTCGTCGTGCTCGTCGAACGGTTCGCGCCGCCCGCGCTGGCGCGCGTCTCCGTGCTGCTCGGGCTCGGGCTCGGCACGCTCGTCGCGCTGCCCCTGGGCAAGGTCGACTGGTCGGGCGTCGGCGACGCCGGGTGGTTCGCCCTCGTGACGCCGTTCCACTTCGGCCTCCCGACGTTCCCGCCGGCCGCCGTCGTGTCGATGCTGGTCGTGGGCCTCGTGATCATGACGGAGACGACCGGCGACATGATCGCCGTCGGCGAGATCACCGGCCGGCCGGTGACCCGGCAGCGGCTCGGCGACGGGCTGCGGGCCGACGGGCTCTCGACCGTGCTCGGCGGCCTCTTCAACACCTTCCCCTACACGGCGTTCGCGCAGAACGTGGGTCTCGTGAGCCTCACCGGCGTGGGGTCGCGGTTCGTCGCGACGATGGCGGGCGGCATCCTCGTCGTCCTGGGGCTGGTGCCGAAGGTCGGCGCGGTCGTGGAGGGCGTGCCCTCCGCGGTGCTGGGCGGCGCGGGGATCGCGCTGTTCGGCATGGTCGCCGCGTCGGGCGTCCGCTCGCTCACCACGGTGACGTTCACCCACCGGAACATCCTCGTGGTCGCCGTGTCCCTCGGGGTCGCGATGCTCCCGACCGTGCGTCCGGAGATCTACGCCGAGCTCCCCACCTGGTTCCGGCTGATCTTCGACTCCGGCATCAGCGCCGGCGCGATCACCGCGATCCTGCTCAACCTGCTGCTCAACGGCGACCAGCTCCGCCCGCGCCCGGCCGCGGGGCCCGACGGCTCACAGCACGAACCCGACGCCGAGACCGAGAGCGCCGGGGTCGTCCGCTGACGCAGGTGCGGCACCCACCCGACGGGTGGGTGCCACACCTCCGAGGAGCGGGGTCCGTCAGCGCAGCAGGCCGCTGAGCAGACCGCCGTCCTCGTCGGAACCGCTCGACGACGCGTCCGTGTCGGCGGTGACGTCGGCGTCAGTGTCGGGGTCGACGCTCACGTCCGAGTCGTTGCCGCTGAGGATGCCGCTGAGCACCTCGTTCACGTCGAGGTCCACCCCGTTGAGCACCGCGTTGCCGCTGGCGACGTCACCGAGGTCGACGACCCCGTTCAGGATGTCGTCGAGCGACACGTTGCCGCTGTCGTCGACGTGCGTCTCGGTCTGGTCCGTTCTCTCGGAGTGGTCGCCGGTGTCGGCGCTCGCCGCGGCGGCGCCTCCGAGAACGAGGGCGGCGGCCGTACCGGTCACGACCGCGGACTTGGTCCAGATCTTGCGCATGATGGTGCCTCCATCTTGTCGGTTGATTCGGGCACCCGGGGTTCGGTGCCCTCCGACATGCGGATGGGTCCGGATCTGGATCAGTTCTCTCGGGCCTCGATCGGCGGGGCCGTCAGCCCTGCACGTCGCCGTCCACGTAGAACCAGCGGCCGGCCTCGCGGACGAACCGGCTCACCTCGTGCAGGCGGCCGCGCCCGCCGGTGGCGGCGGAGCGGTACTGCGCGACGAACTCGACCTCGCCGCCGTCGTCGAACGGCCCGCCCGCGTGGGTGGCGAGGACGACCAGGCGCCGCCACTCCTGGTCGTCGTCGAGCTCCAGCGACGACGGCCGGGTGCGCGGGTGCCACGTGGCGCGCAGGTACGCGGCGTCGCCGACCGCGAACGCGCTGTAGCGCGAGCGCATCAGCGCCTCCGCCGTGGGCGCGGGGCGCTCGCCGCGGTGCAGCGGGCCGCAGCACGCGCCGTAGGTGTCGCCGGAGCCGCAGGGGCAGCGGTCGTCGTCGTGCACGGCGGTCCTCCTCGGTGGGCCGGTCAGCGGGTGACCGGCAGGCGGGGGTTGAAGCGCTCCTCGGCGAGGGCGACGAGGAGGGCGAGCAGCACGACGGCGGCGCTGGCCAGCGGCACCACGCGCACGTCCACGGCCGCGACGAGCGCCGCGCCCAGGCCGGAGCCGGCCGCGATGCCCACGTTGAACATGGACGACGAGATCGCCACGCCCATGTTGGTCGAGCCGGGGGACACCAGCATCACGCGGTGCGACAGCGCGGGCGGCACGCACGAGAACGAGAGGCCGAACAGCGCCAGCGACGCGACCGCGGCCACGGGCTGCTCGCCGAACGCCCACAGCGACACCAGCGCGACCGTGAGCACGGCGAGCGCGACGAGCAGCACCGCCACGGGCCGCGCGTCGATGAACCGGCCGACGACGATCGCCCCCACCACGCCGGCCGCGCCCTGCAGCAGGAGCAGACGCGGCATGTCCGCCTGCACGAACCCGGTGACGTCGATGAAGTACTGCGTGACGAACGTGATGACGCCGAACGCGCCGGTCAGCACCAGCCCGGTGGTGACCATCTGGAACCCGAACCGGCGCGCGTTCGGGTGGGGCGCGCGGCTGGCGCCGCCCTGCGCCGGGGCGAGCGTGGGGAAGAGGGCGAGGACGACGAACGTCACCACCAGCGACAGCGCCGCGACGGCGGCGAACGTCCAGCGCCACGACGTGTTCTCGCCGAGCCACGTGCCCGCCGGCACGCCGAGCACCGGCGCCAGCGAGTTGCCCAGCGCGAGGCGCGCCATCACCTTGCCGCGCACGACCGGCCGGAACAGCCCCGTCGTCGCCGGCACCACCGCCACCCAGAACAGCGCCTGCGCCGTCGCCGTCACCAGGCGCGCGACCAGCAGCTGCTCGTAGCTGGGCGCGAGCGCCGCCCACAGGGTCGCGACGGAGGCGACGCCTGCGCACGCGGACAGCACCCAGCGCCGCGGGAACCGCCGCGCCCAGTGCGCCAGCGGCACCGTCGTGACGAGCACCACCAGCGCGTACCCGGTGACGAGCAGGCCGATCTCGGAGGTCGAGCGGCCCAGGTCGGGGGCCATGAGCGTGAGCAGGCCGGACGGCAGCGACTCGACGGTGACGAACAGGAACGTCGACAGCGCCATCGCGACCAGGATGATCGTGGCGCGACGCTCGTCGACAGGGGGCGTGATGGCGGACGCCGGCGCGGGAGGAAGGTTCTCGGTCATGGGGATCGAAACGATCCTAGGCTCCCGCGACCCCGGAGTTGTCAGGATGCGCGTGCGGTATGCCACGCGCCGGGCCTGACGGATCGGGGCGTGGGGTTGCGGCGGCGGCGGGGCTTCCGGATTCTCGGAGGGTGCCCACGCTGCCCGAGGTGCTGACGGACGTCGCCGGGGCGCTGTACGCCCTCGAGCCGGGCGAGTTCGTCCCCGCGCGCGACGCCCGCGCCGCCGCGCTGCGCTCCGACGGCCAGGACGAGGCGGCGGACCGGGTGAAGCGGCTGCGCAAGCCGTCGACGGCGGCGTGGGTGGTCAACCTCCTGGCGCGCGCGGACCCCGAGCAGGTGGAGCAGGTGGTCGAGCTCGGCGCCGCGTTCCGTGCCGCGCAGGACGACCTCGACGGCCCCCGCCTGCGCGAGCTCACCCGTCAGCGGCGGCAGCTCGTCGCGGCCGTCGCGGCCCGGGCCCGGTCGCTCGCCGTCGACGCGGGCACGGCGGTGTCCGGCGCGGTCCTCGCCCAGGTCGAGTCCACCCTCACCGCCGCGATGATCGACCCCGACGCCGGGCGCGCGGTGCGCAGCGGCCTCCTCGTGGGCCCGCTGCAGGCCACCGGCATCGGGCGCGCCGACGTCGCCTCCGCCGTCGCCGTCCCCGACGCCCTCGGCATCGCTCCCGTCGACGACGACGCCCCGCCGCGGCACCTGCACGCCGTGCCCGACCTCCCCGCCGCGAAGAAGGGGCGCGGCCGCCCGACGGCGGACGCGGCCGACGACGCCGCCCGCCGCGAGGCGCGCGAGCGGGCGCAGCAGGAGCTCGCCGACGCCGAGGACGACGTCGCCGCCGCCCGCGGCGCCGGCGGCACCGCCGCCGCGGAGGTGGGCCGCATCGAGGCCGTGGCCCGGCGCACCGACGCCGAGCGCGACGCCGCGCGTCGCCGCCTCGCCGAGCTGGACGACGAGGCCGCCGCCGTCGACGCCGAGCTGCGCGGCGCCGTCGTCGCCCGCCAGCGCGCCGAGCGCACCCTCGCCGACGCCACCCGCCGTCGCGACGAGGCCGCCGCCCGCCTCGCCGAGGTGGCCCGGGACCGGCCGAGGTAGGCCGCGCCGGGGCCGCGCCGGACCACCTCCGCGGTCCCGCCTTCGGGGGAGACGACCCCGACGGATCTCCGTCGTCCGACGGATCCGCCGGCCCGTCCTGCCTGCGACGGTGGGAGCACCGACCGCGAAGACGAGGAGACCCCATGCGCCGTCGCATGCGCACGACCCTGACCGTCACGACCGCCGCAGCGCTCGCGCTGCCGCTGACCCTCGGTGCCGTCCCCGCCGGAGCAGCCCCCGCCGCGGCCGGGGACGGCACGCCCGCCGGCGCGGCGGCGTCCGCGCTGGACGAGGACTCGTCGTCCGTCGCGCGCGCCGTCGCGGAGGCGGTCGCCCAGGCGCGGCGCGAGGCGAGCGCCCGCACGTTCGTCGCGCCGAGCGAGGACGCCGCTGCGACCGCCGGCGCGCGCGACGCCCTGGACCAGGCGCTCGCGGACACCGTGGCGGGCGTCCCGGTCGGCGTCGTCGGCCGGGTCGACGCGCCCGGCCTGCACTGGAGCGGCGCGGACGGCACGCGCCGCCTCGACGGGCGCGGCCCGGCGCGGCCGCAGGACCGGTTCCGGGCGGCGAGCAACACCAAGATGATGGTCTCGACGCTGGTGCTGCAGGAGGTCGAGAAGGGCACGTGGACCCTCGACACCCCGGTGGTGGAGGTGGTCCCCGAGGCGGCCGCCGTCGTGCCCGACGCGTACGAGGACGACGTCACGCTCGAGCTGCTGCTCACGCACCGCTCCGGCCTGCCCGACCACCTGTCCGCGCTCGCCGCGAGCCGCATGACCGACCCGGAGGACCTCGACGAGTTCTTCGAGGTCCTCGGCGAGGAGTACCCGGTCGCCGACCACCTCGCCGCCATGGACGACCTGCCGTGGCTGTTCGCGCCGGGCACCGACGTGGCGTACTCGAACGCGGGCTACGTGCTGCTGGGCGCGGCGCTCGAGCGTGCCACCGGGCAGAGCGTGGAGCGGCTGCTCGAGAAGCGCGTGTTCGGGCCCGCCGGGATGCGGCACTCGGCGTTCCCGGACGACCCGGGCCTGCGCGGGCCGTTCCTGCACGAGGCCGCGTACACGGGCGAGCTCGGCGCCGGCTGGTACGGCCTCGACCCCTTCGACCCGAGCCTGTTCGGCGCGGCGGGCGCGGTGACGTCCACGACGGCGGACCTGCAGCGCTTCACCGAGGCGCTCGTGACCGGCGACCTGCTCGAGCCGGCGACCGTGACCGACGTCCTCACGCCGCGCACCGTGGGCAGCGAGGTCCTGCCCGACTACGGCCTGGGCGTCTACCGCCTGCCCGACCCGTGCCAGGACGGCGCGTGGCTGTACGGGCACGACGGCGCGTCGTTCGGCACGCTCAGCATCACGCTGACCTCCCCGGACGCCGACCGCCAGGTGACCGTGGCGCTCACGGGCCGCGACCTCACCTCGGTCGGGTCCGACCTCATGACGGCCCTGGTCCCCGCCCTGCTCGCGACCTGCTGACGGGTCCCGCGCCGAGGGTCAGCGCGGGCTGCGCACCACGCGCGCCCCGCCGGCGGGCACGACGACGGCGCCGGCGACGTCCTCGCCCGTGAGCAGGTCGCTGCTGCCCGGGGCGACGTCGGGCAGCTTGGCGTCGGCGTCGGCGTGGTTGATCGCGACCGTGAAGACGGCGTCGGCCCCGTGCCGCCGCACGACCTCCAGGTCGGCGGTCAGGCCCGCCGGGGCGAGGCCGGCGTCGTCGTACACGCGGGCCATGAGCGGTGCGAGGGCGTCGACGTCGAGCCGCGTGGACACGTACCAGCCGGTCCCCGCGCCGGCGCGGTGGCGCGTCACCGCCGCGCCGCCGGGCCGCGGCCCGCCGGCGTAGGTCGCGACGACCTCGGCGCCGTCGAGCGCGACGTCGTCGGCCCACACGTCGCCGGTCAGCGCGCCGTCGGACAGCCCGACGACGCCCAGCGTCTCGCCGTCGCGCAGCGGGAGGAACTCCTCGACCGTCAGGCCCAGCGCGCGGCGCAGCGGGGCGCCGTACCCGCCCTCGTGCACGCGGTCGTGCTCGTCGACGACGGCGCTGAAGAAGCTCACCAGCAGCGTGCCGCCGCCCTCGACGTACCGGGTGAGGTTGGCGGCCGCGTCGGCCGTGAGCAGGTACGACGCCGGTGCGACGACGAGCCGGTAGCCGGAGAGGTCCTGCTCCGGGTGCGCCATGTCCACCGTGAGGCCGTCCCGCCACAGCCGGTCGTAGAAGGCCTCGGTGCGCTCGCGGTGCGACGCGTCCACGCTGGGCCGCCACTCGAGGTCCTGCGCCCAGTGCGACTCGTAGTCCCACAGCAGCGCGACGTCGGCCCGCACGCGCGAGCCCTGCACCTCGCCGAGGCGGCCGAGCTCGGCCCCGAGCTCGCACACCTCGCGGAACACGCGGCTGCCCGTCCCGGCGTGGGGGAGCATCGCCGAGTGGAACTTCTCCGCGCCGCTGCGCGAGGCCCGCCACTGGAAGAACAGGATCCCGTCCGCGCCGCGGCCCAGGTGCGACAGGGCGTTCCGCCGCTCCTCGCCGGGGCGCTTGGCCACGTTCCGCGGCTGCCAGTTCACGGCCGAGCTGGAGTGCTCCAGGAGGAGCCACGGCTTGCCGCCCGCGACCGACCGTGTGAGGTCGGCGGCCATCGCCAGGCCCACGTGGCCGCGGGGGTCCGCGGCGGTGAGGTAGTGGTCGTCGGAGACGACGTCGACCTCCCGCGCCCAGGCCCACAGGTCCGTGGCCGGGCACGCCGTCGCCATGAAGTTGGTGGTGACGGGCACGGCGGAGTGCGCGCGGATCGCGTCGCGCTCGGCCACGAAGCACGCGCGGAGCATCGCGTCGGTGAAGCGGGCGTAGTCGAGACGCATCGCCGGGTTGGCCACGGTGGGCGTGGCCGACGGCGCGACGACGTGCTCCCACTCACCGTAGACCTGGCCCCAGAACCGGGTGCCCCAGGCCGCGTTGAGCGCGTCGAGCGTGCCGTACCGGGCGCGCAGCCACAGGCGCCAGGCGCGCTGCGCGTGCTCGGAGTAGTCGTCGGAGACCGGCGCCCCGTACTCGTTGTGCACGTGCCAGAGCACGACGGCGGGGTGCTGCCCGTAGCGCTCGGCGAGCGCGCCCGCGATGCGGGTGGCGGCCCGGCGGTACGCGGGGGAGGACGGCGCGGCGGCCCCGCGGGAGCCGAACTCCAGCACGGTGCCCTCGCGCGTCACGACCCGGGAGTCCGGGTAGGTGCGGAAGAACCACGCGGGCGGCGACGCCGTGGGGGTGCCGAGGTCGACGCGGATGCCGGCCGAGTGCAGCAGGTCGAGCAGGCGGTCGAGCCAGCCGAAGTCGTGCTCGCCCTCCCGCGGCTCGAGGAGGGCCCAGCTCCAGATGCCGACGCTGACCAGGTTGACGCCCGCCTGCCGCATGAGGTCGACGTCCTGCGCCCACACCTCCTCCGGCCACTGCTCGGGGTTGTAGTCGCCGCCGTAGCAGACCTGGTCGACCCCGGGCAGCCAGCCCTCGAAGTCCGGGCCGGGGCGGAACGGGGCGGGCCGGGCCCCGGTGGCGGCCTCGGAGGCCGTGGCCTCGAAGGACGGGGCGCCGTGGGGCGTGGCGTCGGGCATGGGAGGCGCTCCTCGCGTCGATGCTGTGCGCGGTCACAGGCGTCGTGGCCGCGCAACGACTAGGTAACACCACGAAACCCGAAGTTGACAATCGCTCATCCCGTGCGGCTACTGTGACCGTGCACAGCCACACTGTCGTGAGTCGCCCGGGCCTCCGCCCGCGGCGGCGGTGCGATGGTCCTTGACGAGGAGGAGTCATGCGCCTGTCCACAGGCACCCGGATCGCGGCCCTCGCCGCTGCCACCGCGCTGGTCGCGTCCGCCTGCTCCGGCGGCGGCGACGACGCCGGCTCGGACGGCGCGTCGGCCACGGGACCCGTCGAGCTCACGTTCTGGACGTGGACCCCCAACATGGAGAAGGTCGTCGACCTCTGGAACGCCGACCACCCCGACATCACCGTCACGGTGAACAAGCAGGACGGCGGGGACCCCGCGGTCACCAAGCTGCTCACCGCGATCAAGGCCGGCTCGGGCGCGCCCGACATCATGCAGGCCGAGTACCAGAAGATCCCGCAGCTCGTGTCCTCGGACGCCCTCGCGGACCTCTCCGGCTCCCTGGGTGACGACGTCGCCGGGCACTTCGCCGACGGCGTCTGGAACGCCGTCACCCTCGGGTCGGACGCCGTCTACGCGGTGCCGCAGGACTCCGGGCCGATGCAGTTCTACTACCGGGCCGACATCTTCGAGAAGCTCGGCATCGACGTCCCCACCACCTGGGACGAGTACGCGGACGCCGCCCGGAAGGTGCACGAGGCCGACCCGAAGGCCTACCTCGGCACGTTCTCCGCGAACGACGCCGGCTGGTTCTCCGGGCTCACCCAGCAGGCGGGCGCGTCCTGGTACGGGATCGACGGCGACGCCTGGTCCGTGGACATCGACTCCGACGCCACGACCAAGGTCGCCGAGTACTGGGGCGGCCTCGTGGAGGAGGGCGCCATCGACAACAAGCCGATGTACACCCCGAGTGGAACGCCGCCCTCAACGACGGCACCCAGGTGGGCTGGCTGTCGGCGATCTGGGCCCCGGGCGTCCTCGAGGGCAACGCCGCCGACACCGCCGGCAAGTGGAAGATGGCGCCCATGCCCCAGTGGGACGCGGCCGCGCCCGCGACCGGCGCCTGGGGCGGCTCGGCGACCGCCGTGACGTCGCAGTCGGAGCACCCGGAGCAGGCCGTCGAGTTCATCACGTGGCTCAACACCGACCCGGAGGCCGTGCAGGCGCTCGTCGACGAGACCGGGATCTACCCGGCCGACGTCCCCGCGAGCAGCACCGTGCTCACCGACCCGCCGGAGTTCTTCTCGAACCAGAAGGACTTCTACGAGATCGCGGCGCAGACGGCGCAGACCGTGCAGCCGTTCACGTACGGGCCGAACATCAACGTCGCCTACTCCGCGTACAACGACGAGTTCGCGAAGGCGACCAAGGCCAAGAAGGCCGGCGCGTTCGTCGACGCCGTCGACGCGATGCAGAAGATCACGCTCGACGACCTGAAGAACCAGGGCTTCAACGTCGACGAGTGACGTCGCGGGCCGCCCGGGCCGGTAACAGCACCCCCGGGCGGCCCTGCCACGCCGTCCGGGCCCGCACCCACCCGAGGGAAGCAGAGATGACCACGTCCACCGTCGCGCCGCCGGGCGGCCGCACCGCACCCCCGCCGGTCCGCACCACGGGCCCGAGCACCTCGGGCCGCCGCCGGCTCGCGCCGTGGGGGTTCCTCGCGCCCGCGATCGCGCTGTTCGTCCTCTTCCTCGCCCTGCCGATCGGGTACGCCGTGTACCTGTCGTTCCGGACGGAGAAGGTGAGCGGGCTGGGACTGGGATCCGGGTCGCGCACCGAGGTGTGGGCCGGGCTGTCCAACTACGCGTCCGCCCTCGGCGACCCGGAGTTCCTCGCGTCCGTCGGCCGCGTCGCGCTCTACGGCCTGCTCGTGGTGCCCACGATGCTCGGTCTGGCCCTGCTGTTCGCGCTGCTGCTCGACTCGCGCCGGGCGCGGGCGCGCACGTTCTCGCGGACGTCGATCTTCCTGCCGTACGCGGTGCCCGCGGTGATCTCGTCGCTGCTGTGGGGCTTCCTCTACCTGCCCGGCGTCAGCCCGTTCTACGACCTGTTCGACGCGCTCGGCTGGGACGTGCCGTCGCTGTTCGAGGGCGACCTCGTCATGTTCGCGGTCGCGAACATCGCGGTCTGGGGCGGCACCGGCTTCAACATGATCGTCATCTACACGGCGCTCAAGGCGGTGCCGTCGGAGCTGTACGAGGCCGCGGAGCTGGACGGCGCGTCGCAGGTGGCCGTCGCGTGGCGGATCAAGATCCCCATCGTCACGCCGTCGATCATCATGACGGCCGTCTTCTCGATGATCGCGACCCTGCAGGTGTTCGCCGAGCCCACCACGCTGCGGCCGCTGAGCAACTCGATCTCGACCACCTGGACCCCGCTGATGAAGGTCTACCGCGACGCGTTCACGCGCGGCGACCTGTACTCGGCCGCCGCGACGTCGGTGATCATCGCCGCCGCGACCTTCGTGCTCTCGTTCGGCTTCCTGCGGCTCGTGCAGGCCCGTGCCTTCGGTCAGGAGAAGTGACGATGACGACGCTGACCAGCCCGCTCCCCGCCGGCACGCCCGCGGCCCCCGACGCGCGAGGGCGCTCCGGGAGCCCGCGCCGCACCTGGCGCGGCGCCGGCGCGCGCCCGTCGCCCGTGGCCACGGCCGTGCTGCTGCTGGGCGCGCTCTACTGCCTGCTGCCCGTCGTGTGGGTCGTCGTGGCCTCGACGAAGTCCGGGTCGGAGCTGTTCTCCACCTTCACCTTCGCGCCGTCCACGCACCTCGCCGAGAACGTGGGCGACCTCGCCGCCTACCGCGACGGCCTCTTCTGGCGCTGGATGCTCAACACCGCCCTGTACGCCGGCGTGGGTGCGGCGCTGTCCACCCTGGTGTCGGCCATGGCCGGGTACGGGCTCGCGAAGTACACCTTCGCCGGCAAGAACGCCGTGTTCAACGTGCTGCTGGCCGGGGTGCTCGTGCCCGCCATCGTGCTCGCCATCCCGCAGTACCTGCTGCTGGCCGAGCTCAACCTCACCAACACCTACTGGTCGGTGCTGCTGCCCAGCATCATCAGCCCGTACGGCATCTACCTCGCCCGGATCTACGCGGCCGCCGCCGTGCCCGACGAGGTGGTCGAGGCCGCCCGCACCGACGGCGCGAGCGAGTCGCGCACCTTCTTCCAGGTCGCGGTGCCCATGCTCGTGCCCGGCCTGGTGACGGTGTTCCTGTTCCAGTTCGTCGCGATCTGGAACAACTTCATGCTGCCGTACATCATGCTCGGCGACGACAAGCTCTTCCCGATCACCGTCGGCCTGTCCGGCCTGCTCAACCAGGGCGCCAGCCAGCCCGCCATGTACACCCTGGTGATCACGGGCGCGCTGCTGTCGATCCTCCCTCTCGTGGCGCTGTTCTTCGCCCTGCAGCGGTTCTGGCAGGTGGACCTCGCCGCCGGAGCGGTGAAGTCGTGACCACCCGTCCTCGCCCCGCGCGGGCCGCCGCGGGCCGGGCGGGTTCGACACGGGTCAATACACTCACCGACGTGGACGGAACGGGTGGGCACGGGTCCGACGACGGCCGGGCGAAGCGCCCCACGATCCGCGACGTCGCGGCCGTGGCAGGGGTGTCGCGCGGCACGGTCTCGCGGGTCATCAACGGTGGGCACTGGGTCTCGCCCGACGCGCGCACCGCGGTGGAGGAGGCGATCCGCGCCACCGGGTACCGCGCCAACCCGCACGCGCGCTCCCTGGTGACGGGGCGGGCCAACTCGGTCGCATTCCTCCTCACCGAGGAGCAGCACCTGCTGTTCGAGGACCCGAACTTCTCCCTGCTGCTGCGCGGCGCCACCCACGCCGCCGCCGAGCGGGAGATGCCCATGGTGCTGCTCGTCGCCGGCACGGCGGAGGAGCGGCGGCGGGTGGCCCAGTACCTGGAGGCGGGGCACGTGGACGGGGTGCTGCTGATCAGCTCCCACCGCGGCAACCCGATGATGGGGGAGCTGCTGCGGCACGAGATCCCCACCGTGGCGTGCGGCGTGCCCCTCGGGTACGAGGGGAAGGTCGGCTACGTCGCCGCCGACGACCGCTCCGGCGGCCGCACCATGACGCAGCACCTGTGGGACTCGGGCCGGCGACGCATCGCCACCATCACCGGCCCCATGGACACCCCGGGCGGCGTGCTGCGGCTCGAGGGCTACCGCGACGTGCTCGGCGACGCCTACGACGCCGGGCTCGTCGCGCACGGCGACTACTCCCGGGAGAGCGGCCGCCTCGCGATGGCGGAGCTGCTCGAGCGCCGGCCGGACGTCGACGCCGTGTTCGTGCACTCCGACCTCATGGCCGCCGGGGCGCTCGTGGCCCTTCAGGCCGCCGGCCGCAGCGTGCCGGACGACGTCGCCGTCGGCGGGTTCGACGACTCCGGGGTCGCCGCCCAGCTGCACCCGCCGCTGACCACGATGCGCCAGCCGTACGAGCGCATCAGCGCCGAGATGGTGCGGTTGCTGCTCGAGGTCGTCGACGGCCAGGAGCCCGCCGCGATCACGCTGCCCACCTCGCTCGTGGTGCGCGAGTCGGCCTGAGCGCCACGCCCACGGCGTCGCGGCCGGTCCCGCCGGGGCCACCGGTCAGTCCCACCAGGCGCGGTACCAGGGCTCGCCGCCGCCGTCCCCGGCCCCGGGGGACCGGGTGTCGGCCCGGCCGGCCCCCACCACGGGGTGATCTCGTCGGGCGGCGCGTGCATGTCGTCCACGCCGAGGGCGACCAGCGTCGCCATGACGTCGGTGCACTCGCACCCCTGCTCGTGCCGGCGGTCGATCCGCAGCGAGCGGTCGGAACGCAGCAGCACCGCGGTCACCGTGATCCGCTCGTCGCAGCGCAGCGGACCCACGACGTACCCCTGCGCGCGCACGCGGTCCGGGTGGCGCACCACGGCACGGAGCACCGCGCCGAGCGTGGGGCCGAGGTTCTGCCGTTCGGTCGCGAGCTCCTCCTCGTCGAGCCGGTCGAGCAGGCCCGCGGCGACGCGGGCGTCCAGAGCCGCGAACGGGTAGTACCCGGGCGCCGCGTTCGGTCCGAGGACGGGCTGGAGCAGCACGTCGAGGCCGTCGTCCAGCAGCCGGCCGTGCGAGCCGGGGCAGCCGGCTCCCGGGCCGTCGTCGTGCCGCGCGCCGGGCCGGGTGGCCAGGTCCCGCTCCCGGGTCCACGCGGTGCTCAGGTCGACCAGGTCGGGCGGGGTGAACCGCGCCACGGGCCACGCCGGCCCCCGTTCCGGTGCCGGTTCGACTGCCGGTTCGACTGCCGGTTCGGGTGCCGGTTCGGGCGCCGGTTCGGGTGCCGGCCCGGGCGTCGTCGGCGGGGTGGGCGGCGCCGTCGTGACGGGCATGGCGGGCTCCTTCGGTCCGGTGGCGGACGCCCGGCCGGGCGTCCGACGTCGAGCCTGGCGCCGCGGCTCCCGCCCCGGCCGGCCGCCCAGCCGGCCTGTGGACGGGCCGAGCCTGGGGGCAGGTTCCGGGCCCGGCGCGGTGCGCCGACGTCGTGCCTGGTCAGCACCGATGAATTCCGGCCTGGCGAGGTGTCTCACCCTCAGCACAGGATGGACCCACCCCTGCCGGCCTCGGAGGCCCCACCATGAGCGAGCTCACCACCCACACCCTGGACGTGCCGGGCGCCGTCCTCACCTACGACGTGCGCCTGCCGGCCACCCCCGGCCCGCACCGGCCGGTCTTCGTGCTCGGCTCCCCGATGGGGGCGTCCGGCTTCGAGCAGCTCGCCGCGCTGCTCGACGACCGCGCCGTCCTCACCTACGACCCGCGCGGCATGGACCGCAGCACGCTCGCCGCCGACGGCGAGGTCTCCGTCGAGATCCACGCCGACGACTTCCAACGCGTGCTCCAGGCGGCGCGCGCGCTGGTCGGCGACGGGCCCGTCGACGTGTTCGCGTCGAGCGGCGGCGCGGTCAACGTGCTGTCGTGGATCGTCGAGCACCCCGACGAGCTCGGCACCGTCGTCGCGCACGAGCCCCCGCTGTGGGCGCTGCTCGAGGACCGCGACCTGCAGCGCCGGGCCACGCAGGACATCGTCGAGACGTACCAGCGCGACGGGTTCGGGCCGGCGATGGCGAAGTTCGTCCAGCTCTCCATGCAGGACGCCCCGCTCACCGAGGACTACTTCTCCCAGCCCGCTCCCGACCCGGCCATGTTCGGCATGCCCACCGAGGACGACGGCTCGCGCGACGACCTCCTGCTGAACGGCAACATGAGGTCGTTGCCCTGGTTCTCGCCCGACCTCGACGCGCTGCGCGCCACCAGCGTGCGGCTCGTCCCGGCGGTCGGCGAGGCCGGCCCCGGCACGATGCCGCGGCGCGGCGGCGAGGCGCTGGCCGCGGAGCTCGGCCTGGACGTCGTCGTGTTCCCCGGCGACCACGGCGGGTTCACCGTCAACGAGTGGTCGCCGCACAACGACCCGGCGGCGTTCGCGGCCGCGCTGCGGGAGGTGCTGAAGGGCTGACGGGCGCTCAGGCCGGGGCGGCGCCGAGCCGCTCCAGCCCGGCGATCCCCGCGGCGGCGTGCTGCGTGTAGCGGGCCACGGCGTCCCGCACCTCGGGGCGCGCGGCCTCCTCCGGCGGCACCCGCGCGGGGTTGAGGAGCACCGAGTGCGCCCACTGCGCGACGTCCGGCTCCCGCATGAACCGGGCCGTGCCGCGGGCCCCGCGCGCCTGCAGCGCGCTCCAGTCGGTGGGCGTGCGCCAGTAGGGCGTCGGCGGGCAGAGGGCGTTCTTCTCCTCGTCGGACCGGTCGTGCCGGGTGCCCTCCACGTAGCCGACCAGGGCCGCCGCGAAGCAGGGGAACCCGGCCCGCACCGCCTGCACGGTCAGGTGCTCGCCCCAGATCGGCACCGGCGGCGGCTGCGGCAGGCCGTAGGCGGCGCAGTGGACGACGACGGCGCCGCGCGGCACGGCGACGGCGCCCTCGTCGAGCTCCAGCTTGCCGGGCGTCACCCGGTGCAGGTGCCCGCGGCGCACCACCTGCGCGACGGTGCGCAGCAGGTCGAGCTCCCACCGGCCGAGCGTCGGCGTGCGCGCCATCCGCGGCCGCACGCCCTGGTCGATGCGCACCATGATCCCCTCGGCCTCGAGCCGCACGAACAGGTCGTCGGCCGACGACGCCACCTCCGCGGCGGCCATGAGCGAGCCGGCCATCGCGAGGAACACCGCGGGGTCGGGCTGGATCACCGCGCGGTCGAACATCCACGGGTCGGCGGACCGCACCCAGGTGATCGCGTCGGGGTCCAGGCCCTGGCGCAGCAGCCACACGATCGCGTCGGTGGCGGTCTTGCCCGCGCCCACGACGACGTACGCGTCCGCCTCGACCTCGCCCACCCCACCCGCGGGGACCACGCGGGCGCCGTCCTCGACGTCGAACGGCGGCGGCGACAGCGCCGGGATCTCGGGCGCGAGGAACCGCGCGTCGACGACGCGGCGCCGCACGGCGACGTCCACCTCGCGGCCGGTGGCGAGCTCGACGAGCCGCCCGTCGTGGTACTCGTGCCCGCCCAGCAGCGTCACGCGGTCGGTGGGCAGCAGCCGGTCGGCGAGCACCCGCGCGTAGTAGTCGCAGATCTCCGGGCGGGTGGCGCGCTCGTGCAGCCCCACCTCCGGGCCGTCGGTCTGCACCCGCCCGCCGCCGAGCCGCGTGGAGGCCACCCCGTACAGCTGCGACGCCTGGTGCAGCCGCACGTACGGGTACGCGTCGAGCCAGTGCCCGCCCGGAGCCGTGCGCCGGTCGACCAGCGTCGCGTGCGCGGTCGGGTCGTGGTCGACGAGGGCGTCGACGAACGCCATCCCGGCCGCCCCGGCGCCGACCACCAGGTAGTCGGTCTCGACCGAGCGGGCCATGCTTCCAGTGACCCACCGGGCGGGGTGCCGGTCAACGCCCGGCGAGGGTGATCTCCCGGCGCCGGCGCACCCCTTGCGGTTGACGCGACGTCAACCTCTACGGTCGAGACATGAACCGCTCCATCCAGGACGTGGCCCGCCTCGCGGGCGTCAGCAGCCGCACGCTGCGGCACTACGACCAGATCGGCCTGCTGCCGCCCTCGGGCACCGGGGCCGGCGGGCTGCGCCACTACGACGCGGCCGCCGTCGTGCGGCTGCAGCGCATCCTGCTGCTGCGCGACCTCGGCCTGCCGCTGACCGACATCGGCCGGGTGCTCGACGAGCAGGCCGACGAGGCCGGCGCCCTGCGCCGCCACCTCGACCAGCTGCGCGCCGAGCAGGACCGGCTGGCGAGGCAGGTGGCGTCCGTGGAGCGGACCGTGACCGCGATCGAGAAGGGAGAACAGCTCATGGCCGAGGACATGCTCGACGGTTTCGACCACACGCAGCACGAGGAGGAGGTGACCGAGCGCTGGGGCGCCGACGCGTACGCGAGGAGCGACGCGTGGTGGCGCGGGCTCGGCGCCGCGAAGCAGCAGGAGTGGAAGGCGCGCACGAAGGAGCTCGCCGAGGCCTGGGGCGAGGCAGCGCGCCGCGGCGTCGACCCGGCGTCGGACGAGGCGCAGGCGCTCGCCGCGCGGCACGCCGCCTGGCTCGGCGGCATCCCGGGCACGCCCGGCGCCGAGCGGGGACGCCCGACGAAGGAGTACGTCGTCGGGCTGGCCGAGATGTACGTGGCCGACCCCCGCTTCGCGAAGAACTACGGCGGCGACGAGGGGGCGACGTTCGTGCGCGACGCCCTCGTCGCCTACGCCGAGCGCGAGCTCTGATCCGCGAGGTGTCAGGGTGCCCGCGGCGCATGTCCGGCGCGCACCCTGGCACCTCGGCGGGTGGGAGGATGCCCCGGTGAGCGACGACTGGGCGGCGCAGCGCACCGAGGCGGCGCGGGTGCAGGCGGAGCGCCTGCGCGCGCGGCAGGACGCCGAGCACGGGCAGGCGGAGGCGCTGCTGCAGCAGTTCGTCCGCGCGGCGGCCGACGCCGGGCTCGAGCCGGAGAACCTGCAGGTCAAGGGCTACGGCGGGCGCGGCACGGCGCGCACCTCGCTGCGCGGCTGGTACCTGCGCCACGACCGCACCGCCGGCGTCACGACCGACGGCACGTTCTACGTGCTCACCGCCCCGCTGACGCTGGTCGACCGGGTGCGGGGGGCGCGGGTCGAGCCGGAGCGGCCGCCGCTGGTGCTCGGCGCGGGCGGCAAGGACGGCAGCTCCATCGACCTCGTCGACGCGCTCGAGCGGCTGCTCCCCGGCTGGCGCGGCGCCGCGACGTCACCGGGTGCGGGTCATCGCCTCGCCCACGGGCCCGGCGACCTCCGGCAGCGCGAGGTAGCCGGCCCACGCGCCGTCGTCGAGCCGCACGGCCGCCGCGTGGTAGCCGGGCGCCCGGTTGTCCACCCGCAGGACGTCGATCGCGGGCGACCCCGCCGGGAGCGGGAAGACGGCGGGCGTGAGGTCGCGCAGCGCGAGCAGGTCGCGGGGATCGCGGGCGCTCACCCACCGGCGCACGCCCGCCGGGAACGCGAGCGGCGCGCGGGCCTGCAGCGCCTCGCGGATCGCGCGGACGCCGAGCGGCGACCCCGGCGTGAGCAGCAGCGGCACCTCGGCACCGTCCGCCCTGCCGGCGAGCACCGAGTACGCGACCACGCTGCCCAGGGAGTGCGCCACGACGACGGCCGGCTCGTCCCCGGCCAGCGCGGCCGCGAGCCCGTCGTCGATCACCCGGCGCACGTGGTCGTCGTGCAGGTAGGCGTACACGTCGCGGGTGAGCGTGAGCAGGACGGCGGCGCTGACGCCGGGCACGTACCGGTCCACCAGCCCGAGCGTCGCGACGACGGCCTCGGCGAGCGCGTCGCCGACCGCCCCCTCCGCCACCACGGGCGACGCCTCGTCCTCGGGCCCGCGGCCCGCCCCCGCGAGCACCTCGCGGGCGACGTCGAGCACGAACCGCAGCTCGCCGTCCGGCAGGGCGGGCAGCCCCGCGGGCCCGACCGCGGGAGCGCCGGCTTCCAGCGCGTGCACCGTGACGGGCGGCGGCGCCGCGCCGCCGACCAGCGCCGCGAGGGTGTCGCCGTAGTAGACGAACGACGACCCGGCGTCGGTGGGTCGGAACGACGACCCGGCGGCGGCCAGCCCCGCGGCCGTCGCCCCCAGCCACTGGGCCTCGAGCGTGTCGGGGTCGTGCCCGGCGAGGTCACGGCCGTGGACGAGCACCAGTCGGGTCACGCGGCGAACCTACCGACCGGCGCGGCCCCGGCGGGACGGCGCGCCGCAGCCGCCGCCGCGCCGTGCGACGCTGGGCGCATGGTGGACACGGGGAACAACGAGGACGTCGCGGCCCTGGTCGCCGAGGTCGAGCAGCAGGAGCGCGAGCTGGTCCTGACGCGCTTCTCGCACGACGACGCCTGGCAGCTCGGCTGCCTGCTGATCGAGCTCGCCACGGAGCGCGGCCTGGCGGTGACGGTCGACGTGCGCAAGGGCCCGCAGCAGGTGTTCCACGCCGCGCGCGAGGGCACGACGCCGGACAACGACACGTGGGTGCAGCGCAAGGTGCGGGTGGTGGAGCGGTTCGGGGCGTCGTCGTTCCTCACGGGCCTGCGTGCCCGGGCCAAGGGCGACGACTTCAACGCCAAGCACGGCCTGCCGCTGCAGGAGTATGCGGCGCACGGCGGTGCGTTCCCCGTGCGGGTGGACGGCGTGGGGGTCGTCGGCGTCGTCACCGTCTCGGGCCTGGCGCAGGCCGACGACCACGCGCTGGTCGTCCAGGCGCTGCGCGTGCACGCCGCCGGCGGCGCCTGACCCGCGCCGCCTGACCCGCGCCGCCTGACCCGCGCCGCCTGACCCGCGCCGCCTGACCCGCGCCGCCGCGGGCGTCTACGGTGGCCCCGTGTCCGCGCTGCTCCTGACGAACGCCCGCCTCGCCGGCCGCCCCGACCGGCCCGTCGACGTCCTGCTCGACGGCGGCCGCGTGGCCGCCGTGACCCCGGCGGGCACGCCCGCGCCGGTCCCGGTCTCGGCCCTCCCGGAGCAGGTGGACGTCGACGGCCGCACCGTCGTCCCGGGGCTGTGGGACGCGCACACCCACCTCACGCAGTGGGCGATGGTGCGCCAGCGCCTCGACGTGTCCGCCGCGACCAGCGCCGCCCACGCCGCCGCCCTCGTGCGCGACCGCCTGGACCGCGCCGCGCCGCCGCCGGACGGGCTGCCGCTGGTGGGGTTCGGCTTCCGCTGGGCCACCTGGCCGGACGAGCCGACCGCCGCGGTGCTCGACGAGGTCGCCGGCGAGGTCCCGGTGGTGCTGCTGTCGGGCGACCTGCACAGCGCGTGGGCGTCGACGGCGGGCCTGCGCTTCCTCGGCATCGCGCACCACCCCACGGGGCTGCTGCGCGAGGAGGAGTGGATGCCGGCCAGCCCGCGCATCGTCACCGTCGACGACGCCGTGGCCGACGCCCTGGTGGCGGAGGCCGCGCGGGCCGCCGCCGAGCGCGGCGTGGTCGGCATCGTCGACTTCGAGGTGGCGGACAACCTCACGGCCTGGCGCCGCCGGGTGGCGGGCGGCTGGGACGGGCTGCGCGTGCGCGCGGGAGTGTGGGAGCAGCACCTGGAGGCGGTGCTCGACGCCGGGCTGCGCGCGGGCGACGTCCTCGGGGAGCCCGCGGGCTCCGACCTCGTGACGCAGGGGCCGCTCAAGGTCATCAGCGACGGGTCGCTCAACACCCTCACCGCGTTCTGCTTCGACACCTACGCGGGCGTCGCCGGCCCGGACGCGCACGGCATCCTCAACATCGCCACCGACCAGCTCGCGCCCCTCATGGCCCGGGCGCACGCGGCCGGTCTGCGCTGCGCGATCCACGCCATCGGCGACCACGCGAACTCCCTGGCCCTGGACGCCTTCGAGGCCTCCGGCGCGCGCGGCTCGGTGGAGCACGCCCAGCTGCTGCGCCCGGCCGACGTCGCGCGGTTCGCGGCGCTCGGCGTCACCGCGAGCGTGCAGCCCGAGCACGCGATGGACGACCGCGACGTCGCCGAGGAGCTCTGGCCCGGCCGCACCGCCCGCGCCTTTCCGCTGGCCGAGCTGCGGGCGGCGGGGGTGCGGCTCGCCCTCGGCTCGGACGCGCCCGTCGCACCGCTCGACCCGTGGACGGCGCTCGCCGCCGCGGTCACGCGGTCCCGCGACGGCCGGGAGCCGTGGCACCCCGAGCAGCGGATCGACGCGCGGGCGGCGCTGGAGGCGTCGGTCGACGGCCGGCCGCTCGACCTCGCGGCCGGCGGCCCCGCGGACGTCGCGATCCTCGACGGCGACCCGCTCGCCGCCGGCCCAGCCCCTGGTGGCCCCGACGACGCGCCCGCCCTCGCCGACGCGCTGCGCGCCACCGTCGTCGCCGGCACCCTCGTCGCGGGCCGCTGGACGCACCGCGCCCTCTGACGACCCGCCGGGGCACCCTTCGAGCACGGGATCCGTGTCGCCAAGAGCCGTCGTGGCGGCACGGATCCGTGCTCGAAGGGGGCTGTCAGCCGCGGAGCCCGGCGATCTCCGCGAGCAGTGCGTCGCGCTGCTCGGCGTCGTCGACGTGCCGGGTCACGACCCGCTCGAGGCGGTCCCAGTCCTCGCGGGCGAGGGCGGAGAACAGCTGCTGCGCCTGGCCGGTGGACAGGTCGAGCGCGGCGAGCCGGGCGAGCAGGCCCGGGCCGGGCTCGGGCTCCGGGTCGGCCTGGCCCTGCGCCGCCTTCCAGCCGACGAACGCGCCGGGCCGGTTGGTGATGACGCCCTCGACGCCGAGGTCGGCGAACGTGGCCCAGTCGCTCGCGGAGTCGACGGTCCACACGAAGACGGCGACGCCTGCGGCGTTGAGGTCCGCCACGACGGACGGGCGCGTGGCGAGCGCCGCGCCGGACGGGTTGTAGTACGTGGCGTGCAGGCGCTCCGCAGTGGCGACCGGGTCGGCGTCGAGGCTGCCGCGCAGCAGGCCGAGCGGGATCTGCGGTGCCCGGTCGTAGGCGAACCGCAGCGCGTCCTCGTCGAACGACTGCAGCACCACGCGGTCCTCCAGGCCGGCCGCGGTGATCATGTCCACCGTGCGGTTCACCTCCGCGCGGGTCTCCGGCCCCTTGATCTCGAGGAGCAGGTCGGAGCCGCCGGTCTTCATGAGGTCGAGCACCTGCGCGAAGGTGGGCACCCGCTCGCCCGCGAACGCCGGGCTGAACCACGAGCCGGCGTCGATCCCGCCGACGTAGGACGACGGCAGGAACGCCACGTCGCCGGTGCCGTCGGTGGTGCGGTCCACGGTCTGGTCGTGCATGACGACGGGGACGTCGTCGGCCGTGGTGTGCACGTCGATCTCGACGTACTCGGCCCCGGCCTTCATCGCCGCGGCGTAGGCGGCGAGCGTGTTCTCCGGGTTGACCGCCGAGTAGCCGCGGTGCGCCGCGGTGACGGGCAGCGCGCCGGGCTCGTTGACGACGGGGCGCGGCTCGATCTCGGTGACCACGACGTCGTCGATGCTGACGCGCGCGCCGTCGGCCGAGAAGCCGAGCACGCCGTCCGAGGTGCGGCCGATGTGGCCCTCGAGCACCTCCTGGCCGTCGTAGACCCAGGTGGCGTGGTTGCCCCGCACCTCGACGGCGATCCGCACGTCCTTGCCGACGCCCGCGTCGGACGGGGCCGCCGCCGTGGCCGGCACGTTCCACGCGTTGCCGGCGGTGCGCTCGGCGATCTCCAGGCCGTTGGTCGCCGTCGTCGTCGCGCGCATCGCGGCCTGCCACCACGGCGCGGCCCCCGACGGCGCGACGTCGAGGACCGGCGCGAGCCACCGGGAGGCGTTGTTCACGGCGTCGAAGCGGACGGTGGCCTCGAGCCGGTAGTTCTCCAGGTGCGGGCCGAAGGTGATCCGCCCGATCGCGGCGGGCTCGCCGACGAGGCGCCCGTCCCGCACCGACCACTCGCCCGCGGCGGCCTGCCAGCCGTCGGGCAGCGCGCCGTCGGCGACGTCGTCGAAGTCCTGCGCGTACGCGACGTCGCCGGCCGCGGACGCGAGGGGTGCGGCCGTCGCCACGGGCGGCGCGACGGCGGTCGCGGCGACCGACGCGACGGACACGCCGGCGGCGAGCGCGAAGGCGAGTGTGGCGGAGACGGTGCGCGTCCCCGGGGGTGCGAGCAGGGCACGGCGGTGAGCGGTCATGGGTGGTCCTCCGGTCGGTTCCTGGTGGTTTCCCGGGGACCGTAGGAAGGCCGGGTGTCCGGCCCGGGGGCGGCGGGGTGGCAGGCGGGCGAAGGCCCGACGAACTTCCGGTGCCGGTGCGAGACTGCCGGGATGACGGGTGCGGGCGGTGCGGAGGCGCGGCTGCGGGCGCGGCTCGCGGAGGTGGACGCCCGCCTCGCCGCGCAGCGCAGCGCGGTGGCGGGGATCGTCGAGTCGGCCCGGGACGCGAACGTGGACGACGAGCACGACCCCGAGGGCGCGACGCTCGCCTGGGAGCGCCAGCAGGCCGCGGCGCTCGCGGCCGGCGCGGAGGCCGAGCGGCACGAGCTGCTCGCGGCGCTCGACCGGGTCGCGGCCGGCACGTACGGCGTGTGCGAGGTGTGCGGCCGCCCGATCCCCGCCGCGCGGCTGGCGGCGCGGCCCGCCGCGACCCGTTGCGTCGAGCATGCGCGCTGACCCCCCACGAGTCGGGGTGGCAGCATGGCCGGGTGCGCGTGGAGCCCGTGACCCCGGAGGGTGTGGTGGAGCACGTCGTGGCGCGCGTCCTGGAGCGCGCGGCCGACGGCGACCGCCCGGTGCGGGTGCTCGTGGACGGGCACCCGTCCACGCGGCCGGAGGCGCTGGCCGACGCGCTCGCCGAGCCGCTGCGGGCGGCGGGCCGGCCGGTGGCGCGCGTGCGGGTGCGCGACTTCCTCCGGCCCGCGTCGCTGCGCCTCGAGCGCGGGCGCCGCGACCCCGACGCCCTGCTGGAGGAGTGGATCGACGTCGGCGGGCTGAACCGCGAGGTGCTCACCGCCGTGGTCGCGCGCGGGCGCTGGCTGCCCACGCTGCGCGACCTGGCCACCGACCGGGCCACCCGCGCCGCGTACGTCGACGCCGCGCCGGGCACCGTCGTCGTGCTGGACGGCTCGCTCGCCGTCGGGCGCGGGCTGGACGTGGACCTCGTCGTGCACCTCGCGCTGCGTCCCGCCACCGAGACGCGGAACACCGCGCTCGACGACGCGTGGACGCTCGCCGCCTACGGGCGCTACCGCCGTGAGGTGCAGCCCGAGCGGCGCGCCGACGTGGTGGTCCGGGTGGACCACCCCGACCGCCCGGCGCTGGTGCTGCCCGGCTGACCCGCGCCGCGCGGATCAGGCGCGCGGCGCCCGGGCGTCGAGCGTGAACGACGCCGCGACCTCGAGCACCCCGCCGGCTGGCACGACGGCGCGCACGCGGACCACGCCGAGCGGGAGGCCGGTGGGGTTCGCGTCCGCGACCGCCGTCTCGACGGTGCCGCCGGCCGGCACGGGCAGCGTGAGCGTCGGCGACCCGGGCGCGTCCCAGCGCAGCCGGACCGCTCCGTCGCCGTCGCCTTCGCCGTCGACCGGAGCCGCCGGGACGCGGCGGACGTCGCGCAGCCACCGGTGCCCGAGGTCGTCGGCGGCGTCGCCGGCGGGCACCGCGACGAGCCCGGCGGGGCGCGCGCCGTCCGCGAGCACGGTCCCGTCCCCGTGGAAGACCCACTCGACGACGGTCCCCGCGGCCGCGGTCACCGTGGCGACGTCGGACCAGCCGCCGGGCTCCAGGGCGAGCGCGCGCCGCACGGTGCCGGGGCCCCACGACGCCTCGGCGACCAGCCGCCGGTCGTCGGCCTCGACCAGCGCTCCCGCCAGGTCGGGCTGGCGCAGCCCGTCGAGGATGACGAGGTCGTGCGCCACCGGCGACCGCATCCAGTCGGTGATCTCGGCCCCGTAGCCGCTGGTGCCGAGGTCGAGGCTCGACCAGCCGCCCGCGGTGCCGACGTCCACGGCGAGCTTGTCGTGGTGGTCGTGCCAGCCGGACGGCGGGCCGAACCGCAGGGCGAGGCGCACGTCGGGCGAGCGCAGCACGCCGATGCCGGCGTGCGGCCACACGAACGACCCGGGAGCGCTCGCGGGCACCGCGGCGACGTCGTCGGGCCCGTGGACGAGCGCGGCGACGCTGCCCCGGCCGGTCAGGGGCGCCGACGGGCCGTGCGTGTGCTGGTTCGCGAACCACAGCTGCACGGGGGCGGTGCGGGGGTGCGCGTAGAACGGGGCGAGGGCGACGGGGTGCCCGGGCAGCAGGGCGGCCGCGGCCTCGGCCTGCTCGGCGAACGTGCCGACGAAGCAGTCCGGCCAGCCGTCGGCGTAGGCGGGGACGCGGCCGTCGTCGTACGCGAGCCGCGCCGGGGCGGACACGGCCCGGGACAGCCGGGCGGCGGCCTCGTCGGACAGGCCCGCGGGGCCGGCCGCCTCCACGTAGGAGAGCAGCGCCGTCACCGTGTAGTAGTGGTAGTGCGGGTTGACCTCGAACCACAGCCCCTCGGGGCCGAAGCCCTCCCGGACCTGCGCCTCCGCCCCGAACTCGCCGTCGCGGCACGCGGCGAGCAGGGCGGCGTCGCCGGTGCGGACGGCGCACTCGGCGAGCGCCGCCAGCAGCCAGCAGTGGATGTTGTGGATCATCCCGAGCTGCGGCCGCAGCAGCGCCGCGACCTCGCCCGCCAGCCGGGTGGCCGCCGCGGAGGCCTCCGGGGAGAGGGCGTCGCCGGCCCAGCGGGCCGCCCGCAGCAGGCCGATCGCCCAGACCGCCTCGTCGAGGTTCTGCGGCTGCACGCGGCCCGTGCCGACGTTCGCCCCGTGCGGCGCGTACGACCCGTAGTCGCGGGCGTACCCGACCAGGATGCGGTCCAGCCCGGCGGCGGCGGCCCGCGCCTCGGCCGGGTCGTCGGACAGCCGGGCGAGCAGCGCCGCCCGCTGCGCCTGCGCGGCCGCCATGCCGTGCATGCGGGTGCGCCACGCGCCGTCCCACGGCTCGCCGGCGTACTCCCGCCCGCACGCGGTGCACGCGTGCCGCCCCGGGCTCGCCGGGTCGAACAGCAGCGGCGCTCCGTCGTCGCCGCAGAAGTAGTGGTGCGACCACGCCGAGTCCGCGCCCGGCGGTGGCACGGCCAGGCGGTCGCGCCAGTGGTCGTGGTCCGCCCGGACGGCGTCGAGGACGGCCCGGGCCCACGACGCGTCGTCCACCCGCCGCCGCACCGCCGCCCAGTCGGGGACGACGGCGGTGCCGGGCGCGACGGGCGGGGCGTCCGGCGTCGCCAGGTCGAGGCGGACCCGGACGGGCCGGTCGGCGGCGACGTCGCGCACGACGTACCGCAGCCACCACGTGTCGTCCGCGGCACGGTCGGGCTCGACGGCGGCGAGCTCGGCGCCGGTCACGACGGCGTCGAGCCCGGGCACGCGCCAGCCGTCCGCGGCGAAGGCGTCGGCCGTCGCGCCGGGCGCCCGGACCTGGAACGCGAGCGCGAGGTCGCCGCCGTCGTGCCGCGCGCAGGAGAGGCGCAGGGCCGGCCCGTCGGCGCGCGCGTCCACCGCGAGGTCGCTCACGAGCCGCGCCCAGCCGACGTCGGGCCCGGCGTCGTCCCCGGTCGCCGTCCCGTCGACCCGCCAGTGGAGCGTGGCCGGGTGGAACTGGTCGCCCAGGTGCCCCCGTTCGCCGCCCACGTCCTCCGCGCCGACGAGGAGCCGGTCGCCCACCCACGACGTGGCCACGCGGCGCGGGTCGCGCGCCACCACCTGCTCGACCTGGCGCTCGCCGCGGAACCCGTCCAGGTGCGCCCGCGCGTCGTCGGGGACCTCGGCCCCGAGCACCGCGACGAGCGGCCCGAGGGCGAGGTCCCAGGCGTGCGGGAACGGCCGGTCGGTGGCGGGGAACGGGGCGGCGTCGTGGCCCGCGGCGGCCCACACCCACAGCCCGATGCCCGAGGCGTAGCGCCGCAGGTCCATGCCGTAGCTGCGGTCGTAGGGGCCGGCGAGGTTGCGCAGGCCCGCGTGGTAGTGCGCGGCGGTGTCCCGCCAGAGGGCCGCCTCCAGCTCGGCGCCCCCGGCGCGCAGCAGCGGCAGCCGCGCGTACCGGCGCCACAGCGCGAGCGCGACCAGGTCGATGCCGTAGTAGGT